>NZ_JAJSYW010000208.1:0-12185 GCF_036815005.1 Streptomyces sp. IBSBF 2435
GAGGAGCGGGCGCTGCTCACCGGCCAGTTAGGGCGGGTGGTGGTGCGGCGGGTGCGAGTTCGTCGGCGGGGTCGTCGGCGGGCCCGCGTAGCTGAGGCTGCCGAGGTCGGTGCCGGTGACGGCGAGCACGGCGCTGGTGGAGGCGTAGAGGTCCGGGTCGGTGCCGCCGGAGCTGTCGGGGGTGAAGCCGCCGGCGGGGGTCTGCCGGGCGGCGACCCAGCCGCGGGCGGCGCCCGCCTGGTCGGTCAGCGCCAGTGCGGTCAGCGCCTGGGCCGCGGCCGACGTCGTGCCGGTGTCGGCCGCGGAGGCGCCGTCGTAGGGCAGGTAACCGCCGTCCGCGGACTGGGCCTTGAGCAGATACGCCTGCGCCTTGTCCAGCGCGGCGCCGGTGCCGGGCAGGTGCTTGAGGGTGATCACGGCGTCGGCGGTGGTGGCGGGGTCGGAGGTGCAGCGCTCGCCGGACGAGAGCATGGAGCCGGAGAAGCCGCCGTCGGCGCACTGCATCCCGGTGAGCCGGTCGACGGCGGGCTGCGGCGGGGTGACACCGCCGCGGGCCAGCGCGAGCAGGGCAGCGGCCTGGGCGCCGGGCGACAGGGCGCCGTAGAAGTCGCCGGCTGCGGTGCAGTTGCCGAGGCTGCCGACGGCGGTACAGACGTGGTCGGTGAGGTCGGCGAGCAGGTCGTGGCCGCCCACCGAGGCGGGGTCGCCGCCGAGGATCTCGGTGAGCAGCGCCAGCTTCGCCGCGGCGGCCGGGTTCGGCACGGTCACCGCGGGGTCGGGCAGCAGGTAGTCCGCGGTGTGCGCGGCGAGGTGGCCGTCGATCGCCCGGATCGTGGCGTCGGGTCCGCCGGCCGCGGCCAGCGCGATGGCGACGTCCGCCGTCGCCGCGTAGTTCGTGCCGAGGCCGTCGAAGACGTGGTCGCCGCCGGTGAGTTGGCCGGTCAGCCATGCCGCGGCGGCGGGCACGTCGGCGGTCGCGCCGCCGCCCGGGCTGGTCGGCGGCGGCGTCGTCGTCGGCGGAGTCGTCGGGGGCTGGGTGCCGCCCTGGGCGCGCACGGAGTCGGGCGTGAAGGACGGGCCGCCCGTGCTGCCGCCGAGGTCGGTGGGCCCGAAGGTCCACGCCTCGACCTCGCCGTCCTGCGGCTGGTCGCTGAGCACGCCGAGCGGGGAGTACGTCCAGGTGTCCTGCCCAGCGGGCGCGGTCCAGAAGGACCAGTAGGCGTCGGCCGGCGGGGTGAGCACGCACGCCTCGTCGGCGGCGGTCGGGCGGGCGGTGCCGCCGTCGAAGCCGTCGTTGCCGATCCGGCAGATGAAGCCCTCGCCGTCGTGCACGGTGCCGGTGGTGCTGAACCCGGCGTTGTGCAGCAGGTTCATGCCCGTGGTCGGGTGTGCGTCGCAGCCCCGCAGGACCGGTCCGTCCCAGTGCCCGTAGTCCACCGCGACGATCGCGCCCGTGGTGGGGGTGCAGTCGCCGATCGCGTCCGCGTGCGCGGGCGCGGCCACCGACAGCGCACCCGCGGCGACGCTGCCGGTGAGCAGCGAGGCCGCGGTGAGCAGGACGGCGGTACGCGGCCGTCCGGGACGGCGGCGCGGGAGAAGACGAAGCACAGGTGCCCCCGGGGTCGGCAGTCGGGGAGCCCGGCCGCGGAGGAGGGGCGGCCGCGCGGTGAGCGTGCCGTCCGGTGGTCCGCGCCGCAGTCCTCGACGGCGATCGTGACGTGTGTCCAGCGCAGGTGGTCCGGCTCGCCCACCGGTGCGGTGGGCCTACGGTTGCGGGTCAGCGCCGGACTCGGACCGGCTTCCCCTGGCTGCTGAATCGGAAATGCGTTTTATGGCACCATGCGGCGGGCCGCCCCGTCAACGTGGCGCACAGTTGCCTTCACCACTCCCCGCGTGGCCGCGGCGGTATGCCGGCGCGGGCCGCGGCGCCGAACAGAAGGCGCCCCGGCCGCGTGTTCCCGGAACCCGCCGCGTTCGCGGCGCGCGCTACTGGCCCGCCTCCCACAGGGTCCTGAACCGCTGGACGCGCTTGGCGACCCGGTCCGAGCGCAGGTCCATCAGCGTCTTGGTGTTGACCCCGCGAAGGTCGGAACCGATCTCGTAGGACAGCGACTCGTCGAAGACGATGAAGTCGTTGGTCTCGTCCATCCGGGCGATCGGCGACAGGTCGGACAGCGCGAGGACCCGGACCTCGATGCCCAGGCTCTGCTGGTCGTCGCAGAGCTGGCCCAGCTCCAGGGTGTTGTCCTCCGGCTTCTCCACGATGAACAGCCGTCTGATCTGCACCCCGTGCTGCTCGATGGCGTCACGCTGCGCGCGCAGATAGCGCTGGCCGAGTTCGCTGGGCCAGAAGTCGCGGTCGACCGCGGTGCTGGTCGCGTCGATGGTCATGACCGCGCAGCCGGTCAGGGTGACGATCCAGTCGTGGTCCTCGCCCTCGTAGTCGACCAGCTTCTGGTTGAGGTTCTCCATCAGGCTGGTCAGCTTGTCGACCTCCTCGCGGGCGAAGGCCTGCATGATCACCGAGCCGCCCGAGGCGACCAGGGTGGCGCTGCGGATCAGCCGGGTGACGCCGTCGGGCGGCAGGGCGGAACGGTCGACCAGGCCGAAGAGTTCGGTGACCTCGTTGATCCGGGCGAAGCCGTTGTGGACCAGTTCCTTCATCTCGCCGTTGTGGGTGGCGAGGGCCTCCTCTACCGAGGTGAGCCGGCGCTCGAAGTCGGTCATGTACTGGATGATCAGGGCGGCGCCGCCGAGGAAGATGGAGGCGGTCAGCTTCCACACCTCGGGCTGGTTGGTGACGTCGGTCAGGACGTAGGTGGCTCCCCCGACCAGTGCCGTGACCAGCGTCTTGAACAGGACGGGCGGTACTCGGGGCCCGGCGGTGGCCGCCGCGGAGCCCGAGCCTGTGGTGTCTAACGATCCGGCCATGTCTCGTCATCTCCCCCGGTGGGATCGTGCGCGTCTACGCCCATGGCTGGGCGGGTCAGGGCTGCACGTGCGCGGACACGGCCAGCAGGGCGAGCTGGTCCCTGATCCGCTGCACCAGGATCTGCCACTGCCGGCTGAATCCCGGCTCCCGCTCCAACACCTCCCAGAGCGGGTGGAGGACCTGGTCCACACGTGCGGTGGGCATCCACAGATGGAGCAGGTGGTCGACGGCGGGGCGCAGCGCCGCCACCGCGTCGCGTCCCTCCACCGAACCGAGCCGGCTGCGCTCGACCATCCGTACCAGCGTCGTGAGCAGCCAGTCGTGCAGGGCGAGGTCCTCGCAGAGCCTCGCCGCCGCGGCCGTGACGATTCCCCCCGTCAGCCGCAGTTCCACCGTGCGCAGTCCGTCCTGCGCGACGGTGAAGTTCTCGATGGACGACGCCGCTCCGTCAGGGGCGCGCAGCGCCACCCAGCGCAGCCGGGTGACCTGGGCGCGGAAAGGGGCCGCCCGGTCCAGCGCCGGGTCGCGCAGCACGTGGCGCAGGACGCGCTCAGCGACGGCCCCCAGGTCGAGTTCGCCCGGCTTTCCCGCTCCGGCCAGGCAGCCGTCGGCGACGTCCCGGTCGGGCAGTTTGCCGAACGGTTCGACGATGCCGGGCCGGGCCAGGTAGTGGCCCCAGGGGCGGCGCCGGTCGGGGCCGTCCGCGGTGGCCGCGCAGAAGGCGTCGGCCTGGAGCAGCCGGCCCTCGGTGAGCGCGGCGCGGGCGGTGACGGTGCCGACCGCGCGGACCTTGGCGCCCGAGGCGGTGGGCAGGTTGCAGTCCACGCCGGTCAGCACCTCGGGCGACAGCGCGTACGGGTTGGGCCGCTCGGACAGCAGCACGCGCCGGCCCGCGCGCAGCCGCAGCAGGCCCGCGGCGGCCGTGCCGGGCAGCGCCTGCGAGTGCTGGAGCAGGCAGGTGCGCACCTCGCCGCAGGCCAGCACGGTGTCCACCGCCTCCGCCCCCCGGCCGCCCGCCATGTCAGGGTCCCGGGTAGAGGACGTAGGAGATCCGGTCGGCGATCTCCTCGGGCACCGGCAGGCCCTCGCCGCGCGAGCGCCCGGCGACCTGCGCCAGGGCCGCGGGGTCGGCGTCCACCTGGTCGAGGATGACCCGGACCGCGTGCTCGACGGACAGGAAGCGCGAGGGCAGGACCGAACAGGTGCGGTAGGCGGAGAAGGGCGCGGCCGACGGATTGAGCCGGACCAGCGGCGGCAGGTCGTCCCAGTCGCGCGGGAATCGCGGCTCCTGCCAGGCCAGCGGCTGGAGCACCGGGTCGCCGGCGTGCCGCAGCAGGCCGAGCCGGGCGAGTTGCCAGACGGCGGCCAGGAACGGGCAGGACCAGGTGCGGTGTTCGCCGCGCTCGTCCCACAACTCGACGTCGAGGAAGACCGAGTGCCGGCGGGCGGCGGTCTCGGCCGGCGGCTGCCAGGGCTCGGCGCCGGCCATCGCCTCGGCCAGGCCGCCGGGGCTGCGTTCGCCGTTGGCGAGCCAGCCGGTCTGGACGGCGGGCGGCCGGGAGCCGTCGGTGCCCGGCGCCGGCGACTCGACCAGCCGGGCCTGCACCTCCTCGGCCACGGCCACCCCGTCGGCGACCGCGCAGCCGGACTCGCGTGCCAGGTAGTCGATCACCAGCCCGGCCCGCGCGGCCTCCTCGACCAGCATCGGTACGAGTTCGGCCGGCGAGGAGAAGCGGGTGAAGTAGTCGTCCACCAGGAAGCAGGTGCTCACCCTGGCCCGCCGCCCGCCGGCCCCCGCCAGCACCTGGGCGGCATCGGCCCACGGCTTGACCTGGGCGAAGTGGGCGCGCAGCCGGTCGGGGCCGGCCTCGAAGTCCTCCATGTAGAGGTGGCCGAGTTCGAGGGAGACCTGCGCCAGCGGCACCGCCGCGGTGCGCGGCTGGGCGGTGGTCTCCCGGAAGACGGCCGCGGTCCCGGTGTCGGTCATACCGGACCCCACGCCTCGTCGTCGGTCAGCTTGTCGGCCAGGTCCTGGATCGCGGTCAGCGTCTCCAGGTTGGCGACCCGGCTGGAGAGTACGTCCTCGTCGGTGATCAGCTGCTCGCGCCACTGGAGGACCGGTTCGAGCGGTACGGAGCCGATGATCGCGGTGAAGCCGATGTCGCGGTCGGCGGCGAGCCGGTCCAGGTCCTGGTCGCACTTGCGCATCCAGGCGGACTGGGCGGCCGGCACCAGCGACCACGGCGGCGCCTCGGGATCGGGCACCGCGGCCCGCACGAAGCGGATCCTGCCGCGCAGTTCGTCGGCGTCGTGCCCGCGGGCGACACCGCCGGCGAGGATGCCGCGCGGGCCGAAGACCAGCCCGGAGGCGGCGATCACATGCTGCCGGGTCCAGCGGTGGTAGACCAGCCAGCGATTCCCGACGCCGCGCATCTCGGGCCGGGCGGTGACGTCCAGCGCCATGTCCATCGCGTAGCTGCGGCCCGCGCTGAGGTCGATCACGACCAGGTCGAACTCGCTGTCCAGCCGCAGGAAGAGGTCGACGCAGCGGGTCACCGTGTCCTTGACGACGGCGAACTCACCGCCGCTGCGGTCGCCGGGGAGCAGTACCAGGCTGCCGGAGTTGGCCGGCCGGTCGCGCAGCACCTGGTGCTCGGTCTGCGCCCAGACGTCCAGCCGGGCCGGCTCGTTGGCCTTGCCCTGGAGGTAGGAGTGCAGGCCGCCCTGCTCGATGCCGCCCATGGCGCCGGGCACGTCGAAGACCGCGGCGGCGGTGGGCGAGCCGAAGTCGAAGTCGAGGTAGCAGACGTCGTCCCCGGCCAGCGCCCGGCGGAAGGCGATGTTGGCGCTGGTGACCGAACGGCCGGTGCCGCCCTTGTCGGACGCGGCGAAGACGAGCACTGCTCACACTCCCCGGGAGGCGGTCTGTCTGGCGAGCGCCAGGCCGTCGAGTTCGCCGAGGATAGCCATGGTGAGCGCGAGCGCCGAGCCGGGCTGCCGGTCCAGGAGGTCCCTGGCCCGGTTCAGCTTGACCTCGACGGACTTCAGCGCGCGGCCGCGGGAGGCGTCGTGGCTCGACGTGGGTTCGAGTTGCTCGTTGCCGAGCAGGTGGGTCGCCTCGCTGAGCATCGACGAGGCGTAGGAGGCCAGTTCCGTGCTGCGGATCGGCGGCTGCACGTACAGCTGGCGGCCGGCCACCATGCATTCGGTGACGCGTTCGGTGACGCTCCACGACAGCGGTCCCTCGGGGATGGGCGCCTCGGGGAAGACGGCCCGCACGTCGTCCCACAGGCCGGCGCCGACGCCCTCCCGGATACGGCGCTTCCACACGTGGTCGAAGATCCGCTCGGCCAGCCGCAGCAGCCGGTCGTGCGAGGAGATGTTCCGCGACAGGGTGCACAGCTGGATGCTGCGTTTGAGCAGCTGGGCGGAGAAGTCGCCCATCGTCCACTGCATCGGGTTGCCGGTCTCGCTGCTGCCCTGGAGGGGGAGCCGGACGCCCGGGCTGTGCAGGCCGACCGCCTTGTCGTCCTTCGTCATCCGGCTGCTGATCCGGCCGCGTTCCGCCAGCCGCTCCATGACCGCGACGGTACGGGTCAGGTCGTCGTCGGTGGCGCGGCGGCGGACCAGGTCGTGGACCAGGATGGAGGCGATGCACAGCGAGAAGTACTCGGACTCCAGGCGCTGTCCCGTGGTCCGCCAGGGGATGTCCTCCAGCGGCCAGACGGTGTCCCCGAAGCGGGCGATGCCCGACCAGTACTGCTGGGTGATCTCCCAGCGCAGGCGCAACGCCTCGGCCAGCCGCTGCTGTTCGGGGGTGAGCAGGCCCAGGGTCAGGGTGCGGTCGCTGAACAGGTCCTGGATGCCGTCGAGGGCGACCACGGTGAAGTAGAGGTACGGGATCGGCCGGGCGACACCGTTGGGCTGCGGGCCGATCGGCTCGGTGGTCTCCACCGGCGGGGCGTCCTTGACCAGGCTCCAGGCCCAGCCGCACTCGAAGAGCTGGTTCTCGTCCCTGAGCCGGTCGGCGATGTCGACGCCGAGTACGAAGCTCTCGCCGATGGTGGCGCGCAGCGCCTCGAAGCGGCTCTGGAAGCGCTCGACCACGACCCGGTCGGAGAACCGGCCCTGCCCGAGGACCGAGCACAGCGTGCGGCCCTGCGGCTCCTCGGCGTCGAAGACGTTGACGGTGAAGGAGCGCAGCAGGCTGACCATGGCGGCGGTGAGCCGGGCCTCGGTGGCCGTCTTCAGCTCCTCGATCTGCGCCCGCACCTCGCTGCGGCGGGTCTTGCCCTCGTAGACCTTGAGGAAGCCGAGCGTGGCCAGGCACAGGGTGACCGACATCGAGAAGGAGTCGACGACGCCCAGGGAGCGCTGCTCCTCGGAGATCGGCTGGTCCGGGTCGGCGGACACGAAGTAGTAACCGCCGGCGAAGCTCGGCTGCTTCTCGTCCGTGGTGTGGGCACGCATGAATTCGCCGAGGATCCTGACCAGTTTGGCGGGGATCTCCACCCGGCCGCCGACGTTCTTGAGCGCGGCGTGCACATCGCGCTCCGTGGTGTCGGGGTCGTCCAGCCGGAAGGCCGGGATTTCGGTGGCCGGATACATCAGGCACAGCAGCCGCTCGGCGTCGGCGACACTGCTGCGACCTCCCCATTCCCCCCATTCCCAGTCGCCGCTCTCGAACGAATGGCGTGAAATCGCCTGCCAGATGTCCAGCAGGTGCTGGCGCGGCTTGATCTGCATCCCCCACTCCTCGCCTATCCGGGACCGGCTATTCGGAACCGCGCCGTCCGCAGGCCACGATCATTCCCTCGTACCCCTCGCGCAACGCGCCCCCAGGCATTCCGATCGGAGTGATCGCGACCTCTTCCCCTTCCGCGAACGGGCTCAGGCTCTTGCGCACGTCGGCCGCCGAGACACTGCACGCGGGGAAGGAGTGCTCACCGACTTTGTACCCCAGCGAGCCCTCCATGAAAGCCGCGGCGAATGGCGCGCCCGGCGCCAGCGCCTCCATGAAGCGCTCCACGGCGAGGAAGAACTCCGCCTCCGAGGTGGACATCGACTCGGCGACGAAGAACATCGTCCCGATCTGCCAGCCCGCCGGGCGCCTGCGCAGGTCGAAGAGGTTGCCGCGCTCGACCGTGACGGCCCGCCGGAAGTCGGCGCGCGGGTCGGCCACCCGCCGCGCGTAGACGTCCTGTTCGCACAGCGCCGCCCAGAACTGGTCCCAGTGCGGGTCGTAGGACACGCGCTGGTCGTTCAGATAGGCGACATTGGCCGTCGAGGTCTCGAAGAGGGTGATCTCGCCGCACCACGGCAGCATGGACAGCGCCGGGTAGAGGTTCGCGCCCGCGCCGACATCGATACCGCGCAGCCGTTCGCCTCCGTGGTCGGGGCTGTCCCTGAAGTGGTCGGCGAAATGCTTGCGGACGATCTCAAGGATCTTGGCGTCGTCGGAACGCAGGCTGCCGTAATTGTGATCAACGTAGGCAGCCGGGTCGAACGCATCCCAGGGTGCCTCGCAATTCAGCCTGCGAACTGGCGTACGCACCGGGTCATTCGCCGTCTGAGGCGTTCTGAGATCCATCGTCCCATAATAGCGACCAACTCCCCGACCGACGCCCGGCTTGGCGGACCGGGGGAAATGATCAGGGCGCACAGAGGGCGCGTTGCAGCATGCACGCAATTCGACCGCAAAGCGGCTTGAACAGCCGGAAAACGCGGCTGATCCTGGTCTGGCCCGGTCAACACGATGCCGGCTCAACCCTACGCACCCCGTGCGGCTCGTGTCATCCGAACGGGAGAACGTCACCTTGACCTCCGGCCGGCCTCGCCGCCGGCCCCCGCCCGACCTGGGTTCCCCAGTCCCAAAGCCCCTGAGGAGCGGCATGACGACCCCCCTTCCCGGCACCGGAACCACCCGCATCGCGGCCCTGCCGGCCCCCGCCCCCGCACTGCGGCTGGCCGCCGGCGGCCGGGCTCCGCGCGTCCGCGCGGTCACCGACGCCGACCTGCCCGAACTGCACCGACTCGACCAGGAGGTCTTCCAGGACCACGCCTATCCCTACTTCGTGCTGCGCCAGTTCTACGACCTCTACCGGGACGACCTCTTCGTCGTGGACGACGGCCGCACCTTGTGCGGCTACGTGCTGGCCGGCGCGGTGTCCGACGGCAGCCGGGGCTGGATACTGGGCCTGGCGATCGACCAGAACTGGCGCAGCCACGGCTTCGGCCGCCGGCTGATGGCGGAGTCGCTGCGGAACCTGCGCCTGCGGGGGGTGCGGGAGGTCTGGCTCACCGTCGAGCCGGGCAACGCGACCGCGGTCGAGCTGTACCTGTCGCTCGGCTTCTCCCGGGTGGACCACCGCGAGGACTACTTCGGACCGGCCGCCGACCGGCTGCTGATGGTGCTGCCGCTGAACGACTAGCCCGACCCTCGGCCCGCTGCCGATCCCGCCGGACGCCGAACCCGCCGGGCACGGGCGGCCGAGGAAGCGCGGGCGACCGCGAGCGCCCCGGCGTCGCAACGACGCCGGGGCGCTTGTCACCGGCGGGGGCGGGCGGTCCGTGGCGGCGGCGCGGCCCCGCTACCGGGGGCGCGGCCTGCGGCAGCGGCCCCACGACTCGGCGGCGCCGTGGCGCCGGGTCAAGCGATGGCAAAATCCGGGCGACTGGTCTAGTCCTTTCCACCAGCATGGACGCGCTCTCAAGCGCGGAATTGGTCCAGTCCAATTCTGGCCCGGCGCATTGCCCCGGCCGGGGACTTCGGTTGTCCTGTGGGTGCCGCCCTCGCGCCCCCACCCACCGAGGAGTGCCGTGTCCGCTCGACCCGGAATCCGGAGATTAACCAGACCCCTGACCCACCTCCCGGCCCGTCCGCCGGGCCGCCTCCCGGCCCGTGCCCGCCGCCGGCCGGCCGCCGTGATCGCCACGCTGGCCATGGCGCTGGCCGGGCTCGCCGGGCTGGGCGTGCCCGCCGCGCACGCCGCCGGCGCGCTCACCGCGGTTTTCAGCAGCACCGGCAGCGGCTCGTCCTGGACGGGCACCTACACCGTCAAGAACGGCACCGCCGCCGCGGTGAACGGCTGGACTCTGGAGTTCGACCTGCCCGCGGGGGTCACGATCACCTCGGAGTCGTACGGCACCTCGACCGTCAGCGGCTCCCACGTCGTCGCCTCGCCCGCCTACTACAACGCCACGATTCCCGCGGGCGGTTCGACGTACCCGTACAGCTACACCTTCCAGGCCTCGGGTCCGCTGGGCACGCCGAGCGGGTGCCTGGTCAACGGGGCCAAGTGCGACGGCAGCCCCGCCGTGCCGCCGCACGCGCCGACCGGTGTCGCGGTCGCCGACGCCACCGCCCACACGGTCAGCCTGCGGTGGACGGCCGCCGCGGTCGGCGACTTCCCCGTCGCCTCCTACGACGTGCTGCGCGCCGGGGCCGTCGTGGCCTCCAGCGCCACCACCACGGCCACCGTCCAGGGCCTGGCACCGGCCACCGCCTACCAGTTCGCGGTCAGGGCCAAGGACTCCCGCGGCAATACCGGGGACGCCAGCGCCCCGGTCACCGCGACGACCTTCGACCCGGCGACCGACTCGGTCCCGCCGACCGCGCCCCCCAACCTCCGCACCGGCACGGTCACATCGAGCACCGTCCAGCTGTCCTGGGACGCCGCCACCGACAACAACCGGGTGGCCGCCTACGACGTCTACCGGGGCACCGCGATCGCCGCGACCGTCCCGGCCGACACCCGTACCGCCACGCTGACCGGCCTGGCCCCCGCCACCGCGTACAGCTTCACCGTCAAGGCCCGCGATCTCGCCGACAATCCCTCGCCGGCGAGCAACGCGGTCGCCGTCACCACCCAGGACCCGGTGGCCAACGGCGGCTACGCGAAGGTCGGCTACTTCGTGCAGTGGGGCATCTACGGGCGCCAGTTCTTCGTCAAGAACCTCGACACCTCGGGCGCCGCGGCCAAGCTGGACGTCGTCAACTACGCCTTCGGCAACATCGATCCGAAGAACCTCACCTGCCTGAACGGCGTGACCAAGGGCACCACCGCCGACCCGGAGGACCCGAACCAGGGCGACGGCGCCGGTGACGCGGAGGCCGACTACGGCCGGGCCTTCCCCGCCGCCCAGTCGGTCAACGGCCAGGCGGACGACGGCTGGGGCAAGCTGCGCGGCAACTTCAACCAGCTCAAGGAGCTGAAGGCGAAGTACCCGAAACTGAAGGTCGTGATGTCGCTGGGCGGCTGGACGTACTCCAAGTACTTCTCCGACGTGGCCGCCACCGACGCCGCCCGCAAGAAGTTCGTCGCGTCCTGCATCGACCTGTACATCAAGGGCAATCTGCCCGCCTACGAGGGCGCGGGCGGCCCCGGTGTCGCCGCCGGCATCTTCGACGGCTTCGACCTGGACTGGGAGTGGGCAGGCTCGCCCGACGGCCACCCCGGCAACCACTGGAGCACCGCGGACAAGGCGAACCTCACCGCGCTGATCGCCGAATTCCGCACACAGCTCGACGCCTTGGGCGGCGACCACAGGCTGCTCACCGCCTTCACACCCGGTGACCCGGCCAAGGTCGCGGCCGGCTGGGACCTGCCGCAGGTGTCGAAGAACCTGGACATCGAGAACGTCCAGGGCTACGACTTCCACGGCTCGGGCAGCGACAACTCCTGGGAGCCGAACCGCACCGGCCAGCAGTCCAACCTCTACCCCGACCCCACCTCGCCCTACCCGAACGACTTCAGCATCGACCGGGCCGTGCAGACCTACCTCGACGCCGGGGTCAGCCCGCGCAAGATCACCATCGGGCTGCCCTTCTACGGCCGCGGCTGGCAACAGGTCGCCGACGGCGGGGTGCACGGCGTCTGGCAGACCGCCAACGGCGCCGCGCCGGGCCAGTTCGCCGAGGAGGCCGGGACCCGGGGCTACAACAACCTCATCACCTCCGTGCCCGGCCTCACCGTCTACCACGACGACCGGTCCGTCGCGACCTACGGCTACACCGGGGCCGGCGGCCAGTGGTGGTCCTTCGACGACACCTGGTCGATCGGCAAGAAGGCGGCCTACATCAAGTCCAGGCACCTGCTCGGCGCGATGATCTGGGAGATGTCGGGCGACACCCCGGCCGGCACGCTCCTCGGCGCCCTCAACACCGGCCTCCAGGGCTGACCCGCCGCCGGCCGCCTGGCAGGACGGCCGGCCGGGAGCGCTCCCTCCCCTCCACCCCCGGAGGGAGCGCTCC
>NZ_JAJSYW010000209.1:0-12123 GCF_036815005.1 Streptomyces sp. IBSBF 2435
GGGCCGGCGGGGGGACGGCAGCGGAGCGGCCGGCTCGCCGGGACACCCGGGGGCCACCACGAGCTGCACCCCCCGGTCCGCCAGCGCCTGCAACTCCGTCGCCGCCCGCTCGTCCCCGGCCGGCGGCTCGTCCGTGACCAGATGGGTGATCAGTTCGGTCGGCACCGTCTGGAACATCGTGTCGGCCCCGAGCTTGGTGTGGTCCGCGAGGACCACGACCTCCGCCGCCGCCTGCACCAGCGCCCGGTCCACGCTGGCGCACAGCATGTTGGACGTGGACAGCCCGCGCTCGGCCGTGAGCCCGGCGCCCGACAGGAAGGCCCGGGACACCCGCAGCCCCTGGAGGGCCTGCTCGGCGCCGCTGCCGACCAGGCCGTAGTTGGAGCCGCGCAGGGTGCCGCCGGTCATGACGACCTCGACCCGGTTGGCGTGGGCCAGCGCCTGGGCGACCAGCAGGGAGTTGGTGACCACGGTGAGCCCGGGAACCCGGGCGAGGCGCCGGGCCAGCTCCTGCGTGGTGGTGCCCGCGCCGACGACGATGGCTTCGCCCTCCTCCACGAGCGAGGCGGCGAGGTCGGCGATGGCGGTCTTCTCGGCGGTCGCCAGGTGCGATTTCTGCGGAAAGCCGGACTCACGGGTGAAGCCACCCGGCAGGACCGCACCGCCGTGTCTGCGGTCCAGAAGTCCTTCTGCCTCCAGCGCGCGCACATCGCGGCGCACGGTCACTTCGGAGGTCTGGACGACGCGGGCGAGCTCACGAAGCGACACCGCTCCGTTGGCCCGCACCATTTCGAGGATCAGTTGGCGACGTTCTGCAGCGAACACGGAACCGACAGTAACCCCAACGACCGCTACTTTCTGCGTTTTGCACCAAATAACGGAAGTTACGCGGCGAAGAGACCGGGAAGTGCTACGCGCCGACCGTACGTTCGCCCGCGCCGCCGCGCGCCCCTCCCGTGCATGCCGACGCACCCGGCCACGTAACCCGTGGGCCGGGTGCGAAGGGCGGCGACGGTGTCGCGAAGGGGCCGCGAAAGGACGACGAAGGGGCCGGCGACGTGGTCCTGACGGGACCGCGGCCTACGGCAGACAGGCCCTACGACAGGCCCTGGTCCAGGCCGGTCGCCTTGCGGTTGTGCAGCTGCCGCGCCACCTCGGCGATCGAGCCGGACAGCGACGGGTAGACGGTGAAGGCGTTGGCGATCTGCTCGACCGTCAGGTTGTTGTCCACCGCGATCGAGATCGGGTGGATCAGCTCGCTCGCCTTGGGCGCGACGACCACACCGCCGACCACGATGCCGGTGCCGGGGCGGCAGAAGATCTTGACGAAGCCGTCCCTGATGCCCTGCATCTTGGCGCGCGGATTGCGCAGCAGCGGCAGCTTCACCGCCCGGGCGTCGATCCGGCCGCTGTCCACGTCGGCCTGCGAGTAGCCGACGGTGGCGATCTCGGGGTCGGTGAAGACGTTGGAGGACACGGTCTTGAGGTTCAGCGGGGCCACCGCGTCGCCGAGGAAGTGGTACATCGCGATCCGGCCCTGCATGGCCGCGACCGAGGCGAGCGCGAAGATACCGGTGACGTCGCCCGCCGCGTAGACGCCGGACGCGCTGGTACGGGAGACCTTGTCGGTCCAGATGTGGCCGGACTGGGTGAGCTTCACGCCCGCCTCCTCCAGGCCCATCCCGGAGGTGTTGGGGATCGCGCCGACCGCCATCAGGCAGTGCGTGCCGGTGATGACCCGGCCGTCGGTGAGGGTCGCCTCGACCCCGTCGCCGACCCGTTTGACCGACTGGGCGCGGGAGCGCGACATCACGTTCATGCCGCGCCGCCGGAAGACGTCCTCCAGGACCGCGGCGGCGTCCGGGTCCTCACCCGGCAGCACCCGGTCGCGGGACGAGACGAGGGTCACGGTCGAGCCGAGCGCCTGGTAGGCGCCGGCGAATTCGGCGCCGGTGACGCCGGAGCCGACCACGATCAGCTCGCGCGGCAGTTCGTCCAGGTCGTAGACCTGGGTCCAGTTCAGGATGCGCTCGCCGTCCGGCATGGCGTCGGGCAGTTCGCGCGGACGCGCGCCGGTGGCGACCAGTACGGCGTCGGCGGTGAGCCGCTGCTCGGTGCCGTCCGCGGCCGTGACGACGACCGTACGGGTGCCCACCGCGGTCTGCGGCCCGTCGAGCCGGCCGCGGCCGCGCATCACGGTGGCGCCCGCCCTGGTCACCGAGGCGGTGATGTCGTGCGACTGGGCCAGCGCGAGGCGCTTGACCCGGCGGTTGACCTTGCCGAGGTCCACCCCGACGACCCGGGCCGCGCGCTCCAGCGGCGGGGTGTCGTCGGCGACGATGATGCCCAGCTCTTCGTACGAAGAGTCGAAGGTCGTCATCACCTCGGCCGTGGCGATGAGTGTCTTGGACGGTACGCAGTCGGTCAGCACCGACGCACCGCCCAGCCCGTCGCAGTCGACGACGGTCACCTCCGCGCCGAGCTGCGCTGCCACCAGCGCCGCCTCATAGCCGCCGGGTCCGCCACCGATGATCACGATCCTTGTCACGTACCCCATTGTCCCGCACGCGCCAAGTGCTCACCGACAGGGGGCACCACTGCCCCTCACTTCCTGGCCCCGAGGCG
Source organism: Streptomyces sp. IBSBF 2435 (assembly GCF_036815005.1). Classification (NCBI taxonomy): domain Bacteria; kingdom Bacillati; phylum Actinomycetota; class Actinomycetes; order Kitasatosporales; family Streptomycetaceae; genus Streptomyces; species Streptomyces sp. IBSBF 2435. The sequence continues at coordinate 2,626 of NZ_JAJSYW010000209.1, forward strand.
ATGCCGCTCCCGTACCCTCGTCCTCATGTCGCTCTACGCCGCTTACGCAGGCAACCTCGACGCGCGGCTGATGACGCGCCGCGCCCCGCACTCCCCGCTGCGCGGCACGGGCTGGCTGAACGGCTGGCGGCTGACCTTCGGCGGCGAGCAGATGGGCTGGGAAGGCGCGCTCGCGACGCTGGTCGAGGACCCGGCCAGCCAGGTCTTCGTGTGCCTCTACGACATCGCGCCGGTCGACGAGGAGTCGATGGACCGCTGGGAGGGCGTACCGCTGCAGATCTACCGGCGTACGACCGTACGGGTGCACACCCTGGACGGCGACCTGGCCTCGTGGCTCTACGTGCTCAACGACTACGAGGGCGGCCTGCCCTCGGCGCGCTACCTGGGCGAGATCGCCGACGCGGCCGAGTCGGCGGGGGCGCCGCACGACTACGTGATGGGGCTGCGCAAGCGGCCCTGCTGAGGGCGCGGTCGTTTTCGGCCACTTCCCCGACGGTCCGCAGGTCGGCCGTCAATTGTCGGATGCTCCTATTTCCTGAACAGTCCACGTCAGGCCGTCTACGCGCGTAGGCCCTGACAGGTTACGCTCAGCGCGTGAACGCTTCTGTGAACTCCGACCCCTATGCCGCGGCCGACGCCGCCGCCGCCCGTCTGCGTGCGCTGACCGGCGCCCAGACGCACGACGTCGCCCTGGTCATGGGCTCGGGCTGGGTGCCCGCCGCCGACCAGCTGGGCGCGGCGGACGCCGAGCTGCCGATCACCGAGCTGCCCGGTTTCCCGGCGCCCTCGGTGGCCGGCCACGCGGGCCGGGTGCGCTCGGTCCGCGTCGGAGGCGTCCGCGCGCTGGTCTACCTCGGCCGCACCCACCTGTACGAGGGCAAGGGCGTCGCGAGCGTCGCACACGGGGTCCGCACGGCGGTGGCCGCGGGCTGCAAGACGATCGTCCTCACCAACGGCTGCGGCGGGCTGCGGCCCGGCTACCGCCCCGGCCAGCCGGTGCTGATCAGCGACCACATCAACATGACGGCGACCTCGCCGATCGCCGGCGCGAACTTCGTCGACCTCACCGACCTGTACTCCCCCCGGCTGCGCGCCCTGTGCCGCGACATCGACCCCACCCTTGAGGAGGGCGTCTACGTCCAGCTGCCTGGCCCGCACTACGAGACGCCCGCGGAGATCGGCATGGTCCGCGCGATAGGCGGTGACCTGGTCGGCATGTCCACCACCCTGGAGGCGATCGCCGCACGCGAGGCCGGCGCCGAGGTGCTGGGCATCTCCCTGGTCACCAACCTCGCCGCCGGTATGACCGGCGCGCCCCTCAACCACGAGGAGGTGCTGGCGGCGGGCCACGAGTCGGCGACCCGGATGGGCACGCTGCTCGCCGACCTCCTCGCCCGGCTCTGACCCACCCGGCTCCGACCCGCCCGCGGGGGCACGGGGCCGCCCGGGCAACCACCCGGCCGCCGCAACCGTCCCACCGGGGAAGCGCTCCGAAGGGGTGCGAGAAGTGCGCCCGAAGGCGCGAGAAGTGCGCGACCAGCCACAGCGCACCGGCACTGTGAAAGCCACCGCAAGGGGAGGCATCCTCATGGAAGACCTGATCGCCCGCGCCCAGGCATGGGCGGCCGAGGACCCGGACCCCGAGACCCGGGCGGAACTCGAAGGACTGCTGGCCGCACGCGACCTCCCCGAGCTGGCCGGCCGCTTCGCCGGCACCCTGGAGTTCGGCACCGCAGGCCTGCGCGGCGCCCTCGGCGCCGGCCCGATGCGCATGAACCGGGCCGTCGTGATCCGCGCCGCCGCCGGCCTGGCCGCATACGTACGCGCGCACGGCGGCACGTCCGCCGTCATCGGCTACGACGCCCGCCACAAGTCGTCCGACTTCGCCCGCGACACCGCCGCGGTGATGACCGCGGCCGGCCTGCGCGCGCACCTGCTGCCCGGACCGCTGCCGACCCCGGTCCTCGCCTACGCGATACGCCGTCTCGGCGCCGACGCGGGCGTGATGGTGACGGCCAGCCACAACCCCCCGCAGGACAACGGCTACAAGGTCTACCTGGGCGACGGCTCCCAGATCGTGCCGCCCGCCGACGCGGACATCGCCGCCGAGATCGCGGCGATCGGGTCGCTGGCGTCCGTACCGCTGGCCGCGGACGGCTGGGACGTGCTCGGCGCGGACGTCGTCACGGCGTATCTGCGCCGGGCGGTCGCCGTCCTCGAACCCGGCGGCCCGCGCGAACTGTCCACCGTGTACACCCCGTTGCACGGCGTCGGCCTGGGCACCCTGACCGCGGCCTTCGAGCAGGCGGGCTTCACCGCGCCGCTGGCCGTCGCCGAACAGGCGGTGCCCGACCCGGACTTCCCCACCGTCGCCTTCCCCAACCCGGAGGAACCCGGGGCGATGGACCTGGCGTTCAAGACCGCCAGGGACGCCGTCCCCGACCTGGTCATCGCCAACGACCCGGACGCCGACCGCTGCGCCGTCGCCGTGCCCGACCCGGCCGCGGACGCGGGCTGGCGGATGCTGCGCGGCGACGAACTGGGAGCGCTCCTGGCCGCGCACCTCGTACGGCGGGGCGCCGCCGAGCCCGGCCGGGACGTCCTCGCGGCGAGCATCGTGTCGTCCTCGCTGCTGTCGAAGATCGCAGCCGCCGCCGGGCTCGGTTACGAGGACACCCTGACCGGCTTCAAGTGGATCGCCCGGGTGCCGGGCCTCCGCTACGGCTACGAGGAAGCGCTCGGCTACTGCGTCGACCCCGACGGGGTCAAGGACAAGGACGGCATCAGCGCGGCCCTGCTCATCGCGGAGATGGCCGCCGGCCTCAAGCGGGAGGGCCGCACGCTCGCCGACGTCCTGGACGACCTGGCCGTCGCGCACGGCCTGCACGCGACCGATCAGCTCTCCGCGCGGGTGGCGGACCTGTCGCTGATCGCGGACGTGATGGCGCGGCTGCGGGCGGAGCCTCCGGTGGAGCTGGCCGGGCTCGCCGTCGTCACGGCGGAGGACCTGCTCGACGGGGCGGGTGGCCTGCCGCCGACCGACGGCCTGCGCTACCGCCTGGCCGGCGGGGGCGTCTCGTCGGCCCGGGTCGTGGTCCGGCCAAGCGGCACCGAGCCCAAGCTCAAGTGCTACCTGGAGGTGGTCGTCCCGGTCGACGGCGACCCCGCCGCCGCCCGCGCCACCGCGACGTCCGTCCTGGCGGCCCTGAAGTCCGCGCTCGCCTCAGCGGCGGGCCTCTAGGACGGCCCGCTTCCCTCAGCGGCGACCCTCTTCCGCCGGCGCCTTCCCGCACGGGGGCACGCCCTCCACCCGGGGTGCGCCCTCACCCGGGGGGTGCCTCGGCCGGCGGTACGCCCGTCCACCCGGGGGCGCGTCTTGCGCAGGCGGGCCGCCCGTCCATCCCGGGGGCGCCTCGCGCTGGCGGTGCCGTCCGCGAGCAGGTGGCGGAGCCGTCGCGCAGGCAACGGAACGCGGAGACCCGCGTGGCGAGTCAACGCGGCCCGGCGTACGGGCACGGGCGGCCACCACTCGGGGCGTGGGGGCCTCCGGGTCCGGCCACAAAATCGCGACAGCCGCCCGCAGGGGCTAGCTGAGGGACAGCAGGACGATCAGGACCACCGCGCCGGCCGCCGCAGGGGCCAGTACCTCCCAGCACCAGCGCACCACCGGCACGGTGGACCCGCCCTCCGCCACCTTGCCCTCGTGACGCTCGGCCAGCTCCCGCAGTTCACTGAGCGCCTGGTCCGACCAGGCCCGGATGGTCGGGTCCGCCCCCGGCACGGGCGAGGACCTGCGCCCGTACGCGGGCCGCCTCCCCCCGCCGCCCGGCGTGAACGCGTCGTCCCCCGCCGCCTTCACCTTGGCTTCCTGCCTGGCCGCCCGCTTGCGGGCGCGCAGCGAGACCGGGATGGCCCAGAGCTGGTACTTCTTGCCGCCGGCCAGCATCTCCGTGGAGTACGAGGACCGCACCCCGTCTACCCCGGCCCACGGCACGGTGATCGTACGGAACGGGTTGCGCACCCGGATCCGGTCGGAGTTCGCGAAGACCGCGGGCCGCAGCGTGAGCGCCACGATGAGCGGCAGCGCGAGCAGCAGTGCCGCGATGGCCAGCCAGGGAGTGTGACCCTTGCCATTGGCGATGGCGTCGCCGCCGAGCCAGCACGCGACCGCGACCAGCCCCACTCCGCCGACCATCCCGGCCACCGAGCGGTAGGCGCGGTCGGCGTACTTCGGCTGCCCGGGGCCGGCGCTGTCCGGCGGCGGCGTCGGGCGGTCGGACCTCGGACTCGTCATAACGACCGATTGTGCACGACCCCGCCTGCCGCCCGGGCCACGACCCGGTTGCGTTCCCGTCTCAACGCCGCCCCGCGGGCACCGCCGGGAGGCCAGGGGCACCCGGGGGCGCCCCGAGATGGTCGGGCCTCGCCCGCCGGGCACCCCCGACGCCCCGGCGTCACCCGGGGGCGCCCGGGAGGCCGGGGCACCCTGAAACGCCTCGGGCCGGCCGCCGGCCACAGCCACCCGCCGCCGCCCGGAAACGGCCGGCCCTCACTCCGGGGCCACCCCGGGCCGCCCCACGGGCACCGCATACCCCGGCCCCCGGGCCACCCCGGGTAGTGACACGCCGCTACGCGCGTAGATATGCTGGGCTGGTGACCATGTCCTCAGTTGTTCCCGCATACGGCCCCGACGCCCCCGGGCGACTGGCCGGCCTTGCCGATGTCACGGCCTCGGACGCCGCCCTGCGGCGGTTCCTGCACGGCCTGCCCGGGGTCGACGCCGTCGGCCTCGACGCCAGAGCCGCCGGCCTCGGCACCCGGTCGGTCAAGACGACCGCGAAGGCGTACGCCATCGACCTGGCGATCTCGATGATCGACCTGACGACCCTGGAGGGCTCCGACACCCCCGGCAAGGTCCGGGCGCTGTGCGCCAAGGGGCGCAGGCCGGACCCGACCGACCCCGGCACCCCGCATGTCGCGGCGATCTGCGTCTATCCCGACATGGTCGCCGTGGCGCGGGAAGCGCTGGGCGACGACTCCGGCATCAGCATCGCCTCGGTCGCGACCGCCTTCCCCGCGGGCCGGGTCGCGCAGCCGGTCAAGCTCGCCGACACCGCGGACGCGGTCGCCGCGGGGGCCGACGAGATCGACATGGTCATCGACCGCGGCGCGTTCCTGTCCGGGCGCTACATGGAGGTCTTCGAGGAGATCAGGGCGATCAAGCAGGCCTGCGTCCGCCCCGACAAGTCCGCCGCCCACCTCAAGGTGATCTTCGAGAACGGCGAACTGTCGACGTACGACAACATCCGCCGCTGCTCCTGGCTGGCGATGCTGGCCGGCGCCGACTTCATCAAGACCTCCACCGGCAAGGTCGCGGTCAACGCCACCCCGCCCAACACCCTGCTGATGCTGGAGGCGGTACGCGACTTCCGCGACGCGGTCGGCGTGCAGGTCGGGGTCAAGCCGGCCGGCGGCATCCGTACGTCGAAGGACGCGATCAAGTACCTGGTGATGGTCAATGAAACCCTCGGCGACGACTGGCTGTCGCCCGACTGGTTCCGCTTCGGCGCATCCAGCCTGCTCAATGATCTGCTGATGCAGCGGCAGAAGCTCAGCACCGGCCGGTATTCCGGTCCCGACTACGTCACGGTGGACTGATCGTCATGGCCAATGAGAAATTCGCCTACGCACCCGCGCCCGAGTCCCGCGCGATCCTCGATCTGGCGCCGTCCTACGGGCTGTTCATCGACGGCGAGTTCACCGACGCCGCCGACGGCACCGTCTTCAAGACCGTGTCGCCGTCGAGCGAGGAGGTGCTGGCCGAGGTCGCTCGCGCCGGCGAGGCCGACGTGGACCGCGCGGTGAAGGCGGCCCGCAAGGCGTTCACCAGCTGGAGCGCGCTGCCGGGTGCGGAGCGGGGCAAGTACCTCTTCCGTATCGCCCGTATCCTCCAGGAGCGCGCCCGCGAGCTGGCGGTGCTGGAGTCGCTGGACAACGGCAAGCCGATCCGCGAGACCCGGGACGTCGACCTCCCGCTGGTCGCCGCGCACTTCTTCTACTACGCCGGCTGGGCCGACAAGCTCGCGCACGCCGGCTACGGTCCCGACCCGCGCCCGCTGGGTGTGGCCGGGCAGGTCATCCCGTGGAATTTCCCGCTGCTGATGCTGGCCTGGAAGATCGCGCCCGCGCTGGCCGCGGGCAACACCGTGGTCCTCAAGCCGGCCGAGACCACCCCGCTGTCCGCCCTCTTCTTCGCCGGCATCTGCCGGCAGGCCGGGCTGCCGCGCGGGGTCGTCAACATCCTTCCCGGTTACGGTGACGCGGGCGCCGCGCTGGTGGCGCACCCGGACGTGGACAAGGTCGCCTTCACCGGCTCCACCGAGGTCGGCCGGGCCATCGCCCGTACGGTCGCCGGCTCGCGCAAGAAGGTCACGCTCGAACTCGGCGGCAAGGCCGCGAACATCGTCTTCGACGACGCCCCGATCGACCAGGCCGTCGAGGGCATCGTCAACGGCATCTTCTTCAACCAGGGCCATGTGTGCTGCGCGGGTTCGCGGCTGCTGGTGCAGGAGTCGGTGGAGGAGGAGGTGCTCGACGCGCTCAAGCGGCGGATGGGCACGCTGCGGGTCGGCGACCCGCTGGACAAGAACACCGACATCGGGGCGATCAACTCCGCCGAGCAGCTGGCCAGGATCACCGCGCTGGCAGAGGCGGGCGAGGAGGAGGGCGCCCAGCGGTGGGCGCCGACCTGCGAACTCCCTTCCTCCGGCTACTGGTTCGCGCCGACCCTCTTCACGGGTGTCACCCAGGCCCACCGGATCGCCCGCGAGGAGATCTTCGGCCCTGTGCTGTCCGTACTGACCTTCCGCACCCCGGCGGAGGCGGTCGAGAAGGCCAACAACACGCCGTACGGCCTGTCGGCCGGGATCTGGACCGAGAAGGGCTCGCGCATCCTGTCGATGGCGAACAAGCTGCGGGCCGGGGTGGTGTGGGCCAACACCTTCAACAAGTTCGACCCGACCTCGCCGTTCGGCGGTTACAAGGAGTCCGGCTACGGCCGGGAAGGCGGCCGGCACGGCCTGGAGGGCTACCTCGCCGGAGCGGCCGGCCCGGCGGGCGAGCGTGCGAGCGAGAAGGGGAGCGCGACCAATGAAGGCGCCTGAACAGCAGTCCCGTCTTTCGGTGTTCAAGACCTACAAGTTGTACGTGGGGGGCAAGTTCCCGCGTTCCGAGAGCGGCCGGGTGTACGAGGTGACGGACTCCAAGGGCGGCCAGTGGCTGGCCAACGCGCCGCTGTCGTCCCGCAAGGACGCCCGTGACGCGGTCGTCGCGGCCCGCAAGGCGGTGCCCGGCTGGTCGGGCGCGACCGCGTACAACCGCGGGCAGGTGCTCTACCGCGTCGCGGAGATGCTGGAGGGCCGCCGCGAGCAGTTCGTCCGCGAGGTCGCCGAGGCCGACGGGCTGTCGAAGGCCAAGGCCGCCGCCGCGGTGGACGCGGCGGTGGACCGCTGGGTCTGGTACGCCGGCTGGACCGACAAGATCGCCCAGGTGGTGGGCGGCGCCAACCCGGTGGCGGGACCCTTCTTCAACCTGTCCACCCCCGAGCCGACCGGCGTGGTCGCGGTCCTGGCCCCGCAGGACTCGTCGCTGCTCGGCCTGGTCTCCGTCCTGGCCCCGGTGATCGCCACCGGGAATTCGGCCGTCGTGATCGCCGCCGAGCGCGCCCCGCTCCCGGCACTGTCCTTCGGCGAGGTGCTGGCCACCTCCGACGTGCCCGCCGGCGTGGTCAACATCCTCTCGGGCCGCACCGCGGAGCTGGCCGCACCGCTGGCCGCCCACCAGGACGTCAACGGCCTCGACCTGAGCGGCGCGGGCGCCGAGCTGGCCGTGGAGCTGGAGGTCTCGGCGGCCGACACCCTCAAGCGGGTCCGCCGCCCGTCGCCCGAGGACTGGACGGCCGACCCCGGCACAGGCCGCCTGACGGCCTGGCTGGAGACGAAGACGGTGTGGCACCCGATCGGCGTCTAGCGCCCGGCGTCAGCCGGTCAGCAGGCCGCTCACCGGCCCGACCAGCGGCAGCGTGCCCAGCGAGCCGCCGCGGGTGATCGGCGCGGTCAGCGCGGTGGTCGACAGCGGCTGGAAGTCGGCGACCTGGGTGCCCACGCCGTTGTCCAGCGGGTCCACCCCGGTGTTCGCGAGCGGGTCCAGCGTGAGGTCGCGGGCCGGCGCCACACCGGCGGCCAGCGCGCCGGTCACGGTCTGGACGGGCAGCACGTCCAGCGGGAGCGCGTCCAGCGCGCTGTCGGGGGCGGCCGTTCCGGCGGGCGCCGGGGTGGCCGCCACCGCGGCGGCGGCCGGCACGAGGGTCGCCGCGGCGGCGGTCAGGGTGAGGGCGAGAGCTGTACGCAGGGAGGGCATGGGCACCTGGGCCTTGTCGGGGGCGGACACTTGCTTTCCGGGCTCAGCGTAATGGAACGAGTGCGTTGAGTAGTCGCCCTACCGCGGGGGATCACCCGGGCGGGGATGCGGGAGAATGGTTTCCCGTGAGTTCACTTCCCGCTCGTGTGATCCTGCTGGCCGGCCCTTCGGGCTCGGGCAAGTCCTCGCTGGCCGCGCGCACGGGGCTGCCGGTGCTCGCGCTCGACGACTTCTACAAGGACGGCGACGATCCGTCGCTGCCGGTGCTGCCGGGCGGCACCGGGATCGACTGGGACGCGCCGCGGTCCTGGAACGCCGACGCGGCGGTCGCCGCGGTCGCCGCGCTGTGCGCGGAGGGCGCCGCGGACACGCCTGTCTACGACATCGCCGCCAGCGCGGCCGGCGGCTGCGCCCGGCTGGACCTGGGGGGCTCGCCGCTTTTCGTCGCCGAGGGGATCTTCGCGGCCGAGATCGTTGCCCGCTGCCGCGAACTGGGGCTGCTCGCGGACGCGGTGTGCCTGCGCGGGCGGCCCGCCACGACGGCGCGTCGGCGGTTCGTGCGGGATCTTCGCGAAGGCCGGAAGGCGGTGCCGTTTCTCCTCAGGAGGGGCTGGCACCTCATGCGCGCGGAACGCGCCATCGTCGACCGGCAGGTCGCGCTGGGCTGCCACCCCTGCGGTGCGGATGAGGCGCTGCCTCGCATTCTCGCGGCGCCGATCACCGAGGTTGCGCCTTCCGCGGGGAGCGCCCGATAGCGGTGCGCCGTCCCCCCGCCGCCGGCGCGGGGCTGCGCTGCCCGCACGGCGGGGGGTGCCCCTGAGGGGCGCGAGGAACTGCGCGCTCAGCCACGACGCGCCGTCGTGTGCGGACGGGCCGCACACCGCCCCAGGGGCGCGGGGAACTGCGCGACCAACCCCCACCCACCGTCACGTACGAACGCACCGCACCACCCCAAGGGGCGCGAGGAACCGAGCGCTCAGCCCCCACCGGGCGCGCGGGTCGTCACCGACCCAAAGGGTCTCTTCGGTCCGATCCGGACCACCGGCCGGTGGGGGCTGAGCGCGCAGTTCCCCGCGCCCC
>NZ_JAJSYW010000210.1:0-15439 GCF_036815005.1 Streptomyces sp. IBSBF 2435
GACCCGTACCAGACCTACGGCGGCTCCCCGCCCCCGCCCGGCCAGCAGCAGGGCTGGATCCCCCAGCAGCCCCAGCAGCCGTACTACGAGCAGCAGCCCTACGACACGGGCCGGCAGCCGCAGGCGTACGACACGAACGGGCAGCCGCTCTACGACACCGGCCAGCAGCCCCGCTACGACACGGGCCAGCAGCAGCCGGTGTACGACACCGGCCGGCACTCCCCGTACGACACCGGCCAGCAGCAGCCCGTCTACGACACCGGCCAGCACACCGCTTACCAGACGGGGCAGCACGCGGTCTACGAGACGGGCCGGCAGCCTGTCTACGACACCGGTCAGCAGCAGCCGGTGCACGACACCGGTCAGCAGTCCGCGTACGAGACCGGTCAGCAGGCCGTGTACGAGACGGGGCAGCAGCCCGCGTACGACACCGGGCAGATGTCCGTGCAGACCGAGGACCTGGCCAAGTCGGCCGGCGGGCGCGCCGGGTACCAGACCGAGATGTTCGCCTTCGTCGACGAGGAGTCCGAGCAGTCGGAAGAGGTCATCGACTGGCTCAAGTTCTCCGAATCGCGCACCGAGCGCCGCGAGGAGGCCAAGCGGCGCGGCCGCAACCGCAAGGCCGGTCTTGCCGTGCTGCTGGTGCTGGCGCTGCTCGGCGGCGCCGGGTATCTGTGGCAGGCGGGCAAGCTGCCGGGGCTCGGCAAATCCACGGCGACGCAGGCCGCGGCCGGCGGACCGCAGAAGCGCGACGTCATAGTCGTGCACCTGGTCCCGGTGAACGGCGGCCCCAGCGACACCGCGCTGCTGGTGGACAACACCACCAAGGGCCGCGGCACCACCGTCCTGCTGCCCAACACGCTCTCGGTGACCGGGGACGACGGCACCGCGACCACGCTGGACAAGTCCGTCGGCGACGGCGTCGGCCCCACCAGGGACTCGCTGAACACCCTGCTCGGCGCCGACATCAAGGGCAGCTGGCGGCTGGACAGCCCGTATCTGGAGCTGCTGGTCGACGCGATCGGCGACGTCTACGTCGACACCGACACCGCGGTCAAGGGCACCGGCAAGGACAGCGGCAGGACGCTGGTCCAGGCGGGCAAGCAGCAGGAGCTGACCGGCGAGGCGGCCGTGGCCTACGCCACCTACCGCGCCGCGGGCGAACCGCAGACCAAGCAGCTCGGCCGCTTCGGGCAGGTCATGCAGGCGGTGCTCAAGAAGATGCCGAGCGACGCCGCGGGCGCGACCAGGACCGTGCAGTCGCTCGGCCAGATCCTCGACCCGTCGCTCACCGACAAGCAGCTCGGCGCGTCCCTCGCGCAGCTCGCCGACCTGGCGAAGACCGGCGCGTACGACACCACGCTGCTGCCGGTGCAGCCGAACGGCACGCTCAGCACGCAGGCCACCGACACCGTGGTCAAGAACGTGCTCGGCGGCACCGTCAAGCAGTCCGACGGCACCACCCAGCCTCGGGTCCTGATCAGCGACGCGACCGGGAACGCCAAAGCGGCCCCGATGGCGCAGGCCGCGATCGTCAACGGCGGCACCTACACCTATGTCTCCGGCGGCAAGGCCGGCGCGGCCAAGTCCACGTCCGAGGTGCTCTACGGCGACCCGGCGCGGCTCACCGCGGCCAAGGACGTCGCCGCCACGCTCGGCCTGCCGCCGACCGCGGTCAAGAAGGGCACGGTGCCCTCGAACGCCGACATCGCGGTGACGCTCGGCAAGGACTACAAACTGCCGCCGCAGTGACCGGCGGCCCGCGCCGCCGGTGACGCCGGACCGCTGATCGGAAAACCGGTCGGGGGCTGTCGGAGGGTCGTGAGACCCTTGAAGCAGTCCAGCCCCCGACCGGAAAGCCGTTTCTGTGACCGCCACTGACCGTTCCATCGAGCTGACCCGCGCCGCCGCACAGGCCGCCGCCGACAAGCTCGCGCACGACATCATCGCCTATGACGTCAGCGACGTGCTGTCCATCACCGACGCCTTCCTGGTCGCGTCGGCGCCGAACGACCGGCAGGTCAAGGCGATCGTCGACGCCATCGAGGAGACGCTCCTCAAGGACCTGGACATCAAGCCGGTCCGCCGCGAGGGCGAGCGGGACGGCCGCTGGGTGCTGCTCGACTACATCGACATCGTCGTCCACGTGCAGCACTCCGAGGAGCGGGTCTTCTACGCCCTGGAGCGGCTGTGGAAGGACTGCCCGGAGATCGCCCTGCCCGAGGACGCCGTCGCCACCCGGGGCAAGGGCAAGGCGCACGCCGCGGCCACCGCGGCGGCGGACGACGACGGGGAGCTGAGCTGAACGGGCAGGCGAGCAGCAGGGGCCGCCGGATCGTCCTGTGGCGGCACGGCCAGACCGGCTGGAATCTGGAGCAGCGCTTCCAGGGCAACACCGATATCGAGCTGACCGACACCGGTGTCGCCCAGGCCCGCCGCTCCGCCCGGCTGCTGGCCGCGCTGGCGCCCGACGCCATCATCTCCTCGGACCTGAGCCGGGCCGCCGCGACCGCCGCCGAGCTGGCCGCGCTCACCGGCCTGCCCGTCACGTACGACAAGGGCCTCCAGGAGACGTACGCCGGGCGCTGGCAGGGGCTGACCCACGAGGAGATCCTCGGCCAGTTCGGCGAGCAGTACGCCGCCTGGAAGCGCGGTGAGCCGGTCCGCAGGGGCGGCGGCGAACTGGAGACCGAGGTCGCCGACCGGGCCGCTCCCGTGGTGCTGGCCGCCGCGGACGAACTGGCCGACGGCGGCGTGCTGGTCGTGGTCAGCCACGGCGGCACGATCCGTACGACCATCGGCCGGCTGCTCGGCCTCGACCCGCTCACCTGGGAGTCGCTGGGCGGGCTGTCCAACTGCTGCTGGTCGGTCCTCGGCGAGGGCGCGCGCGGCTGGCGGCTGACCGAGCACAATGCCGGCACCCTCCCGGAGCCGGTGCTCGGCGACGACGCCTAGCCGCCCGTGGCGGTTGCCCGGCGGCGGCCCTCGGCCGCCCGTGGCGGTTGTTCGGCGATGACGCTCGGCCGCGACGGGGGGTGCCGTCCCCCGCGTGGGACGGGCGTCCGGCCGATTTCGTTTCCGGTCCACCGACCGGCTATGCTTCTTCACGTCGTCAGGGGAGACCCCGACAGACGCGGGGCTGTAGCTCAGTTGGTAGAGCGCTTGCATGGCATGCAAGAGGTCCGGGGTTCAATTCCCCGTAGCTCCACAGGTGAGAGGGCGGGACCTGTCCGCAAGAAGCGCGGACGGGCCCCGCCCTCTCCTTTTTGACCGGCTCCGCCTCGCCCGGCGGGGGCTTCGCCACCCGCACCCCTGTGACGTCTTCCGGGCCGGACGCCAGGGCCGGGAGTACCCGGGGGCAGGTTCTGCGCTCGTCCGGGGCGGGGCAGGCGGCGTTACGGGTCGTGGTCGCAGCTCGCGGTTCTGGTGGCGGCGTCGCGTTCGGCCATGAGGACCCACAGCGGGCGGCCGTCCGGCTCGCTCACGAACGGGATGCCGGCCAGCCGGTACAGGTGCTCGCGCTCGGTGACGTCGAGCTGGAGCACCCGGGCCACCGCGTCCAGCACCTGGACGCTGGCGTTGATCGGGCGCCCCTGTTCGAGCCAGCTGTACCAGGTGACGCCGACCCCGGCGAGCTGCGCGACCTCCTCGCGCCGCAGCCCGGGGGTGCGGCGCCGCAGGCCCGGCGGCATGCCGACGTCCTCCGGGGTGATCCTGGCCCGGCGGCTGCGCGGGAAGGCCGCCAGTTCGGTGCGGCGCGCGGCCCTGGTGTGCCGGGCGGCGCCGGGCAGCCGGTCGGGCGGCGCCCCGCTGGCGTCCGGGCGGGTGCTGCGGGCGCCGGGCATGCTGCGGGCGGTGCTCGTGATCATGACGACGATGCCGGTCAACGCGGGCTTCCTCTTCGCGGTCGCCCTGCACCTCCAGCCCGGCCTCGGCTTCAGCGCGCCGCGTGCCGGACTGACCTTCGCGGTCGCCGCGGTCGGCTTCGGCGGTGTCGGCCTCACCCGGCGCCGGCTGCCGGTGTCCTGGCGGCCCTGGCTGCCGGCCGCGGGCCTGCTCATCGCGGCCGGCTCCTTCGGCGGCCTCGGCCTGGCGCTGCGCGCCGGCGGGGACGGCGGGGCCGCGCTCTACGTCTGCCTGCTGACACTCGGCGGCGGCCTCGGCCTCGGGTTCAGCCCGGCCTTCACCCTGGCGCTGTTCGCGGTCGCCCCGCAGGACGCGGCCGACGCCAGCGGGCTGCAGCTGATCGGCGTGGCCGCCCTCGGCACGCTCTTCGCCAACCGGCTCGACCTGCCGGGCGTCCACCCCTCGGCCCACGCCTTCGCCGTCGTTGCAGCCGCCCTGACCGCGGTGTGCGCGGCGGGAGCGGCCGTGGCGCCGGGGCGGGGCCGCCGCAGGGCCTGAGCGGTGCCGCGCGGGCCGGGCGCGTACGGGCGCCCGGCCGGTCTTACGCTCCCGGTGCGTCCTGCGCGCCGAGCGCCGGGTAGTCGGTGTAGCCGCGCTCGCCGCCGCCGTAGTAGGTGGCCCGGTCCGGTACGTTGAAGGGACCGCCCGCGCGCAGCCGCTCGGGCAGGTCGGGGTTGGCGAGGAAGAGGGCGCCGTAGGAGACCAGGTCGGCGGTGCCGTCCTCGATCAGGGCCAGCTCCTCGGGTCCCGAAGGGCGGCCCGCCGTGCGGGCGTTGAGGATCAGCGCCCCCGCGAAACGCTTGCGCAGTTCCAGGGTCAGCGACCGCTCGCCGGTCTCCATGATGTGCAGGTAGCCGGGGCCGACCGGTTCCAGGGCCGCCAGCAGCGCGGTGTACGCCGGCTCGGGGTCCGGCTCGTCGATGTCGCCCAGCGCATTGCCGGGCGAGATCCGCAGCCCCGTGCGCTCCGCGCCGATCGCGTCCGCGACCGCCGTGACCAGCTCCGCCGCGAAGCGTGCGCGGCGCTCGGGGGAGCCGCCCCAGCCGTCGGTGCGCAGGTTGGAATTCGGCGCCAGGAACTGGTGCGCCAGATAGCCGTTGGCGGCATGGACCTCGACCCCGTCGAAACCGGCCGCGACGGCGTTCCGCGCCGCCGCCGCGTGGTCCTCGACGGTGCGCAGGATCTCGTCCTCCGTCAGCTCCTGCGGCTCCTCGAAGTCCTGCGGCCCCTGGGCGGTGTAGACGCTGCCCTTGGGACGTACCGCTGACGCGCTCACCGGCCGCAGACCGTCCGGCAGCAACGAGCGGTGCCCGATCCGGCCGGTGTGCATGAGCTGGACGAAGATCCGGCCGCCGGCCTCGTGCACCGCGTCCGTCACCCGCCGCCACCCGGCCAGCTGCTCGGCGCTGTGCAGGCCCGGCGTGTCCGGGTAGCCCTGGCCCACCACCGACGGCTGCGTCCCCTCGGTGACGATCAGCCCCGCCGACGCCCGCTGGGCGTAGTACGCCGCCGTGCTCGCGGTCGGGCTCAGCCCCGGGCCGTACGCCCGGCTGCGCGTCATCGGCGCCATCACGATCCGGTTCCGCAACCGGTTCCCGCCCAGCTCAATCGGGTCGAACGCGGTGGTCACAGCGGTCTCCACCTCTCCCGTCCAGTCGGCCGCAGCCACCGTAACCCGCCAACCGGCCGCGAATTGTTGACACTTCATGAACTTCCCCGGCCGCCGCGCTCGGCGTCCGGGGCCGATCGCGCGCACCTGCGGCTCCCCGCGCGGACCGCCCGGGCACTTTCGGGGGCGCCCCAAACGATTTGCGGCCCGCACCCCGACAGCGTGTAAAGTAACCCCAGGTCGCCGGGCTTCCCGGCACCGTAGCGGGGCTGTAGCTCAGTTGGTAGAGCGCTTGCATGGCATGCAAGAGGTCCGGGGTTCAATTCCCCGTAGCTCCACGGGCGAGAGGGCGGGACCTGTCCGCGAGAAGCGCGGACGGGTCCCGCCTTCTCCTTTTTGCCCGGCTCCGCCTCGCCCGGCGGGGGCTTCGCCACCCGCACCCCCGTGAGGTCGTCCCGGCTGATGCCAGGGTTGTGCGTACCCGGGGGCAGGCGGGCCTCGGGCAGGGCACGTGGTGGTGGGCGCCCTCGGGGTCGGCCGAGGCCGTGGCGGGTCCCTGGGCAGGCCCGACGCGGTGTCCGTCGGCGCCCGCGGCGTATTGCGCGGCCGCCGGTCCTCCGCCCGGCCCGATCCGCCCGTCGAGCGCCGACTCGGCCACCTCCGTAGCGCGTAGCGGCAGGCGCCCCGTACCGCCGTACACGTCGGCGGGACGGGGCGGTGGCGACCAGCGCCAGGTCGTCACCTGAGCGTCATGCGGCCGCGCGTACGGCCGCTATCCGGCGGGGGAGAAGGGCGCCGAGGGCGGTCAGCGCGGTCAGGACCGCGGCTGCGGCGGGGAAGGCGGGGGCGGCGCCGTAGCGGGAGATCAGGAACCCGGCGGCGGCGGAGCCCAGGGCGCCACCGAGGTTCGCGGCGGTGTTGATCCAGGCGCTCGCCTCGGTGCGGAAACCGGCCGGGACCAGGGCGTCGACCTGGAGGTAGGCGGTGATCAGCAGGGTGTCGGAGCAGGCGCCGGCGAGCAGCAGGCCGAGGGCGACGGCGGGCAGCGCGGACACCGCGGCGGGCAGGGCGTAGCAGGCGGCGGCGAGGGCGCCCAGGGTCAGCAGGCGCCGGTGCGGCGCCGCACGCCACTGGACGCGGCCGTAGGCGAGGCCGCCGATGGCGCCGCCGGTCGCGCACAGGGCCATCAGCGGACCCGCGACGGCCGCGCCCCTGGCCGCGACGATGCCGACCTCGGCGAGCGCCAGAGCGCAGCCGCTGCCGAGGACCACCACCAGCAGTGCGGCGAAGCCCGGTGCGGCCGGCGGACCGAGGCGGGTGCGCGTACCAACCGGCGGCGGCGCGGACGGGGACTCGCCGAGGACGGCCGTGAAGGCGGTGAAGCCCGTGACGGCGAGGACCGCGGTGGCCGCCAGGGACAGCGAGGCGGAGGTGGCGGCGGTCAGCAGGCCGCCGAGGACCGGGCCGACGGCGAAGACGGTGGACTCGGTGACGGCGTCCAGGCTCAGCGCGGACTGCCGCTGGGCCCCGCTGCCGGCCAGTTCGCCCCAGCGGGTCCGCATCAGCGGCCCCACCGGGGGCGGGAAGACGCCGGCCAGGACGGCGAGCGTCACCGCCAGCCCGGCGTCCATGCCGAGCGCGGACCCGGCGGCGAGGCAGCCGAGCAGGGTGCCGTAGAGGGCGGTCAGCACGGGCAGCGCGGCACGGCGGCGTTCGACGACCCGGGACCTGTACGGGCCGAGGACCGCCGCGGTCAGGCCGAACAGACCGGCGGCCGTACCGGCGGCGGCGTAGGAACCGGTGCCCTCGCGTACGGCGAGCAGCAGCGGAAGGGACAGCAGCCCGTACGACAGCCGGGCGAGGGTGGCCGCGGCGAAGAGGGCCCGGGCGTGCGGCAGTGCGAGGACAGCGCGATAGGACGCGCTGCCCCTGGCGGGGCGGGGCATGGGGGAACTCCGGGGTCGGCGTTGGCGTGAACGACCGTGGCCCGCGCGAGGGTGCGGGCGGTGGGTCGGTCAGTGGGGTCCGGAGTTCATGGGCGGGAGCCTACGCCGTGCGTGCGCCGGAGGTTCGGGAATATGCGGTGGCCGCCGTCGCCGTCGGGTCAGGCCCGCGCCTGGTGGCGGGTCAGCCGCTGCTGCATCGTCGCGTACGGCGTCGCCGGGGGCGGTGTGCGGCCGGCCCGGGCGTCGGTGGCGACCGCCACGGCCGCGTCGATCGCGGCGCGGTAGGGGAGCGAGCCGGTGCTCACCCGGCGGACGCCGAGGCCGGCCAGCTCGTGCAGGGTGAGGCCCGGGACCAGCAGGACGTTGACCGGTACCGGGGTGCGGGCGGCCAGGATGCGCAGGTCGTCGGGAGCGGCGGCGCCGGGGAAGAAGATTCCGTCGGCGCCGGCCTCCACGTAGGCCAGCGCGCGGGCGAGCGAGGACTCGACGCCGGCGTCCTGGCCGAGCCAGTAGGTGTCGACCCTGGCGTTGACGAAGAGGCCGGGCGCCCGGCGCTTGACCGCGGCGACCTTCGCCGCGTGCAGGGCGGGGTCGATGAGCCGGCCGGCCGAGCTGTCCTCCAGGTTGACGCCGTCCGCCCCGAGCCCGGCCGCGTAGTCGGCGACCTGCTCGGGGTCCTCGGTGTAACCGTCCTCGATGTCGGCGGTCACGTGCACGGGGATGCCGGCGAGCCGCCGGACCAGCGCGCGGGTCGCGTCCCTGCTCGCCCGGCCGCCGTCCGGCTCGCCCGCCGCCGCCGCGACGCCGAAACTCGTGGTGCCGACCGCGCGGAAACCGGCGTCGGCGAAGGCGAGGGCGGAGGCGACGTCCCAGGCGTTGGGAAGCAGCAGCGGGAGGTCGCCCCCATAGTGGAGATCGCGGAATGTCATCGGCTTCCCTGCCCCTTCCCGGACGCGGGCGCATGGCCCGTGCCGTCCCGACCCTAGGCGCCGGTCATTACGGCGGCGGCCGAAGGCGCGGCTTCGGCGAGCCGGACGGGACGCAGCGCGGGCGCGGCCAGGGAGCAGCGCCACGCCGAGTGGCACCCCTGTGGTCGGGGCACGGGCAGGGGTACGGGTGCGAGCGTGCGGTGCGAGGTCTTACGCGCCCTGCGCGTCGATCCGGTTCTGCAGGGCCCGGGCGGCGGGCGACCCGGCCGAGACGAGCCGGAGCAGCTCGATCGCGGCGGATACGTCGACCTGTGCGCCCGCCGTGTCGAGGGCGTCGTAGAACTCGTCCTCGATCCGCCGTACCGCGTCGTTCGCGGCCCAACCCTCCGCCGTGAGGGCGAGGGCGATCCGGCGTCGGTCGTCGGGCGCCGGGCCGCGTTCCCCAGGGCCCGCCGTGACGAGGCGGTCGGCGAGACGGCTGGGATTCGTACCGCTGTCGCAGACCAGCATGTCGCCGCAGCCGGTGAGGGCGAGCGGGCCGTGGTCGGCGAGGATCCGCAGCACTGCCCGGCTGGCCGGCATCGGCCTGACGCCGGCTCGGTCCGAGGCGAGCCGCCGGTTGCCCTCGCCCTGCGCGGCGAGCACGAGGTAACGCAGCAGCTCCGCCTGCCTCATGGGGCCGCCCTGACGCGCCTCGCCCACGGGAGCCGCCCTCCGGTTGGCGGTATGTGTCCCACCACGTACGTCGTGACGCACGGAAGGTGATACGTACCCGAGGTCTTGTCAAGTGACACGCGGAATGCCCGACCCGGCCGGGACTACGCCCTCTGTTCGGGTAAGTCTTGCGCTGCTAGCGTCGGTTCGCCCGATGATCGGGGACGGGCGGAGCGGATCGTTCCTTGACCTGCTCTTGGTGAGTTCATGCCCCTGGCATGAACTGATGAGCGAAAGAGTATCGCTCTGCGGTGCGGCGTGTACGCATAGCGGCGACACCGCAGAGTGCGACCAACGCGACTAACGCGACAACTCGCTTCGCATGGGGGTTTCATGAGATTTGAGCGCAAAAGGACGCGCGTGGGACTGGTGGCTGCCGCAGCGCTGCCACTGGTCGCCAGCGCGCTCGCGCTTGGCACCCAGTCCGCGTCGGCCGATCAGTCCGCCGGACGTCAACTCCTGTCCGGCACCAAGCCGCAGTGGGCCACGGCCCAGGCGGACAAGGGCGCGACGGCCGATTCCGCCAAGGTGACCGTCCGGGTGTACCTGGCCGGCAAGGACGCCAAGGGGCTCGCGGCCTACGCGAAGTCCGTATCGGACCCGAACTCGGCCGACTACGGGCGCTACCTGACGCCCGCCCAGACGCAGGCCGCTTACGGCGCCACCAAGGCGCAGGTGGCCGAGGTCACCGCGTGGCTGAAGTCCTCGGGCCTGAAGGTGACCGGCTCCAACCAGCACTACCTCACCGTCACCGGTGATGTGGCGTCTGCTGAGAAGGCCTTCGGCACCCAGCTCCACAACTACGCCAAGTCGGGCCACACCTACCGTGCCCCGACCGGCAACGCCACCGCCCCCGCCTCGCTCAAGGGTGCGGTGCTCACCGTCACGGGCCTGGACACGGCACCCAAGAAGTCCAGCCACGACGATGAACTGCCGCCGCCGGACGCGGTGTTCAAGAACTCCGGGCCGTTCTCGACGTACTACGGCTCGAAGACCGACAAGAAGCTCCCGGACGCGTACGGCGGCAAAGCACCGTACGCGATCCAGGGCTACACCGGTGACCAGCTGCGTGCCGCCTACGGCGCGGGCAAGTACACGGGCAAGGGCGTACGGGTGGCCATCACCGACGCCTACGCGTCGCCGTACATCGCGGAGGACGCCGCGCGGTACGCCAAGGACACCGGCGGCCAGAAGTACAAGAAGGGCCAGCTCACCCAGGTCCTGCCGACCGACTACAACAGCACCGAGGAATGCGGTGCCGGTGGCTGGTACGGCGAGGAGACGCTGGACGTCGAGGCGGTGCACGCGGTCGCCCCCGACGCGGACATCGTCTACGTCGGCGGAGCCTCCTGCTTCGACAACGACCTGCTCGACGCCCTGAACAAGGTCGTCGACAACCACCTGGCCGACATCGTCTCCAACTCGTGGGGCGACGTCGAGGCCAACGAGACGCCGGACATCGCGGCAGCCTACGACCAGGTCTTCCAGCAGGGCGCTGTCGAGGGCATCGGCTTCTACTTCTCCTCCGGCGACGCGGGCGACAATGTCGCGTCGACCGGTGTGAAGCAGGCCGACACCCCCGGAAACTCCCCCTGGGCCACCTCCGTCGGCGGTACCTCGCTGGCGGTCGGCAAGAACGACAAGTACCAGTGGGAGACCGGCTGGGGCACCAAGCGCGCCCCGCTGTCCGCCGACGGAAAGACCTGGACCGGCTTCCCCGGCCCGTACACCTCCGGCGCGGGCGGCGGCACCAGCAAGCTCTACGACCAGCCGTTCTACCAGCGCGGTGTGGTCCCGGACTCGCTGGCGCTCGCCAACGGCGGCACCGTCAAGCAGCGTGTCGAGCCTGACATCGCGGCGGTCGCCGACCCGAACACCGGCTTCCTGGTCGGCCAGACCCAGTCGTACCCCGACGGGTCGCTGCAGTACAGCACGTACCGCATCGGCGGCACGTCGCTGGCCGCACCGGTCATCGCCGGCGTCCAGGCGCTGGCCCAGCAGGCCAGGCACGGCATCGCGATCGGCTTCGCGAACCCGCTGATCTACGACAAGTACGGGACGTCGGTCTACCACGACGTCACGGACCACCCGCTGGGTCAGGGCCAGGGCCTCGCCGTGGTCCGTGTGGACTTCGCGAACGCGTTCGACGCCTCCGAGGGCACCATCGTGTCCCTGCGGACGCTCGGCGCGGACGCGTCGCTGCACGCCACGGTCGGTTACGACGATGTCACCGGGGTGGGCACGCCCGCCAAGGGCTACGTCACCTCGTCGCTGCCGAAGAAGAAGTAGCTGCTCAGGGCGCGCACCGGTACCACGCGCGCCCATGGGCTCCGGATGAGGCGTACGGCCCCCGCACCGTCTTCGGTGCGGGGGCCGTACCCGCTGCGGTAACCTGGCGGCATGCGAGCCACGAGCCTCCTGCTTAGCGAGCCGCGCTGACCACTAACGACGTCGGTGCGGCACCCCTCCTGCGTGAGGGGCTTTTTTGTTTGTACCGCAGGCAGGACCACAGGCAGAGACGGACCGCAGCAGCCGTCATGACATCGATGGAGTACCGAGGACGATGAGCGACACCACCCCGGCCGCCGAGACGGCTGCGCCCCACCGCTATACCGCGCGCCTGGCTGCCGATATCGAGCGGCGCTGGCAGGACTTCTGGGAGGCGGATGGTACTTTCGCNCGCCCCACCGCTATACCGCGCGCCTGGCTGCCGATATCGAGCGGCGCTGGCAGGACTTCTGGGAGGCGGATGGTACTTTCGCCGCGGCGAATCCTTTTGGTGATCTGGATTCGGATCCGGAGTTGGCGGCGCGGCCGAAGAGGTTCGTGATGGACATGTTTCCGTATCCGTCGGGTGCGGGGTTGCATGTGGGTCATCCGCTGGGTTATATCGCGACGGATGTGTATGCGCGTCATCAGCGGATGACGGGGCACAATGTGCTGCATACGCTGGGTTTCGATGCGTTCGGTCTGCCGGCGGAGCAGTATGCGGTGCAGACGGGTACGCATCCGCGGTTGTCGACCGAGGCGAATATCGTCACGATGACGGCGCAGTTGCGGCGGTTGGGTCTGGGGCATGACCGGCGTCGTTCGTTTTCGACGATCGATCCTGCGTATTACCGGTGGACGCAGTGGATTTTTCTGCAGATCTACAATTCGTGGTACGACGGGGATGCTGGCCGGGCGCGTCCGATCGGGGAGCTGGTGGCGCAGTTCGCGGATGGTTCGCGGGTGACGCCGGACGGGCGGGCGTGGTCGGAGCTGGGCGGTGCGGAGCGGGCTGAGGTGCTGGGCGGGTACCGGTTGGCGTATTCGGCGCAGTCGCCGGTGAACTGGTGTCCGGGGCTGGGGACGGTGCTGGCCAATGAGGAGGTCACTGCGGAGGGGCGTTCGGAGCGGGGTAATTTCCCGGTGTTCAAGGCGAATCTGCGGCAGTGGATGATGCGTATCACGGCGTATGCGGACCGGTTGCTGTCGGATCTGGATGTTCTGGACTGGCCTGAGGCGATCAAGCTGCAGCAGCGGAACTGGATCGGCCGCAGTGAGGGTGCCCGCGTTGACTTCCCTGTGCGGGGTGCGGGTCCGGACGGTGCCGGGGAGGCCATTGCTGTTTTTACGACGCGTCAGGACACGTTGTTCGGGGCGACGTACCTGGTGCTGGCGCCGGAGCATGAGCTGGTGGATGTGCTGGTGCCGGCGGTGTGGCCGCGGGGTACCAGGGCGGTGTGGACGGGTGGGCATGCCACGCCGGCGGAGGCGGTGGCGGCGTACCGGAAGCAGGCGGCGGCGAAGTCGGATGTGGAGCGGCAGGCCGATGCGCGGGAGAAGACCGGTGTGTTCACCGGTGTGTTCGCGGTGAATCCGGTCAGTGGCGAGGATGTTCCGGTGTTCGTGGCGGACTATGTGCTGACGGGTTACGGGACGGGGGCGATCATGGCCGTGCCCGCGCACGACAGCCGGGATTTTGCTTTCGCGCGGGCTTTCGGGCTGCCGATGCGGTGTGTGGTGGAGCCGACCGACGGCCGCGGCACCGACCCGGCTGCCTGGGAGGGTGCGTTCTCCTCGTCGGAGTCGACGATCGTGAATTCGGCGGGTGAGGGGATTTCGCTGGACGGGCTGGGGGTGGCCGAGGCGAAGGCCGCGGTCACCGGGTGGCTGGCCGGGCGGGGGGCGGGGCTGGGCACGGTGAACTACCGGCTGCGGGACTGGCTGTTCAGCCGGCAGCGGTACTGGGGTGAGCCGTTCCCGATCGTCTACGACGAGGACGGTGTGCCGCACGCGCTGCCCGACGAGATGCTGCCGGTCGAGCTGCCCGAGGTCGACGACTACAGTCCGCGCACGTTCGATCCGGACGACGCCGACACCAGTCCGGAGACCCCGCTGTCGCGCAACGCGGACTGGGTCACCGTCGATCTGGACCTGGGCGACGGGGTGCGCACCTACCGGCGTGAGACCAACACGATGCCGAACTGGGCCGGGTCGTGCTGGTACGAGCTGCGCTATCTCGACCCCCGCAACACCCGCGAACTGGTCGACCCGGGGATCGAGTCGTACTGGATGGGCCCGCGCGAGGGCCTGCCGGCGGGCGGGGTGGACCTGTACGTCGGGGGCGCCGAGCACGCGGTGCTGCATCTGCTGTACGCCCGGTTCTGGCACAAGGTCCTGCACGACCTGGGCCACGTCTCCTCCGTCGAGCCGTTCCACAAGCTGTTCAACCAGGGCATGATCCAGGCCTACGTCTACCGCGACGCACGCCGTATCGCCGTGCCCGCCGCCGAGGTCGAGGAACGCGACGGCGCGTTCTGGTACGCCGGCGAGCAGGTCACCCGCCTGCTGGGCAAAATGGGCAAGTCCTTGAAGAACGCTGTCACCCCTGACGAGATCTGCGCCGAATACGGCGCCGACACCCTGCGCCTGTACGAGATGGCCATGGGCCCCCTGGACGTCTCCCGCCCCTGGGACACCCGCGCCGTCATCGGCCAGTACCGCCTCCTGCAACGCATCTGGCGCAACATCGTCGACGAGGCCACCGGCCAGAGCACCGTCACCGACACCGAACCCGACGAGACCACCCTGCGCGCCCTGCACAAGGCCATCCACGGCGTCACCGCAGACATGGCCGAACTGCGCTTCAACACCGCCATCGCCAAGATCACCGAACTCAACAACCACCTGACCAAGTCCACCGGCCCCGTGCCGCGCACCGTCGCCGAACAACTCGTCCTGCTCATCGCACCACTGGCACCGCACATCGCCGAGGAACTGTGGTCGAAGCTGGGCCACGACACCTCGCTGGCCCACGCCGGCTTCCCCGTCGCCGACCCGGCACTGGCCCAGGACCCCGCGGTGACCTGCGTCGTCCAGATCAAGGGCAAGGTCAAAGCCCGGCTCGAAGTCTCCCCTGCCATCCCGGACGCCGACCTGGAGGCCCTGGCACTGGCCGACCCCGCCGTAGCCGCGGCCCTGGCCGGCGCCAGCGTCCGCAAGGTGATCGTGCGCGCGCCGAAACTGGTCAACATCGTCGTCTGAGCGCGACCGCGCCCGTGCCCTAGGGGCAGGCTTGGGGGANCGCCAGCGTCCGCAAGGTGATCGTGCGCGCGCCGAAACTGGTCAACATCGTCGTCTGAGCGCGACCGCGCCCGTGCCCTAGGGGCAGGCTTGGGGGATTCACCTGATTCCGCCGGCCTGCCCCTTGCCGTTACGGTGGAAGGAGCACGGCACCGCATTCGGGTCGAATGTCTGGTCGCACTCAGGATTCTCGGGACTCTCAGGAGGAGCCGCCTGTGGAAACCGCCGGCATCGTCGTCCTGCTCTTCGTGCTGATATTCGTGGCGCTGGCCACGGTCGCGTCGGTACGTACCGTGCGCGCGGTCAAGCGCTCAGTAGCCCGTGGCACGGCCCAGGCCCGCAGAGCCGTCGAGGACGTCCAGCTCAAGGCCCGCCGCTATACGACGCCGGGCCTCGGGGGAGAGGTCGCCCAGTTGCGGATCGACCTGCGCACGGCCATCGACAGCACCTTCGCCGCCCTGGACGCGCACCACCCCGAGGACACCGCCCTCGCCGAGGCCGCCTCCCTGATGGCCCGCCTCAACGAGCACGCCCGCGCCCTGGACGGCGAGCTGAAACTCCTCGAACGCGAGCCCGACAAGTCCCGCGTCGCGGCCCGCCTCCCCGAACTCTCCACCCGCGTCCACCACGTGACCCACTCCGCGGACTCCCTGCGCTGGGCGGCCCAGGACCGCGCCCACCACGCCACCGCGGACGACCTGGCCGGCCTGACCGACCAGATCGCGATCGAGTCCGCCGCCCTCCGCCACTGGACCCCCGCCCAACCC
>NZ_JAJSYW010000211.1:0-11598 GCF_036815005.1 Streptomyces sp. IBSBF 2435
CACCCCAACTGGGGCTACCTGACCCCGCACGAGACCCGACAGCGGCACACCATCGCCGCATAAGAACGAGTGTCCGAGATCACGGGGAAACTTCACCCGACAGGGTACGGCGCGAAGCCGCAAGCGCCCGGCCCAGTTCCTGCGCCACCTGCTTCCGTCCAGCGGTGTTGCTGTGCAACGCCAGAACGTAGTCTCCGAGGCCGACATCGCCCAAGCGATTGCGGACGACGTCGAGGGCTGCAGCTTTCTCGCTCACAAAGAGCACGGTGCGGCCCTGCTCAAGTAATCCGGCGATCATGTTCGTGATCGTCTGGCTCTTGCCCGTTCCCGGCGGGCCGTCCATGACGAAGCTGCGACCGTCGAGCGCCGCGGCGACACACTGGCGCTGTGATGAGTCGGCGTCCAGCACCATAGGTGCCCTCTCGGGCGGCTGCACCACGTCAATGCGCTCGATGTCAGCAGGTTCAAAGTCGAAGGTCGCGGGCGGAAGGCCGGAGTCCGCACCGAGCCCGAGCGCACGAACCAAGCTGCTTGCCATAACCCGGTCCGCGTTCTCCAACAGGTCCCGGTACATGACCTCTTTGCTGGAGTTGAAGGTGTCGAGCACGACGCGCGTCGTCACCTTCCACCCCCGGTGCCTGGCCACCGCTCTCCGGACGCTATCGATCAGTTCCGGGATGCCTCCGAGCTCCACCTGGTCAGGACGCGGCCAGTCAACGCTGAGTTCGCTCATCTTGATGCCGAGAGCCGGGTTGAGTACCGGCTCCTCGTCCGTGTTGAGCTTGAGGATGTACGAAGCGCCACGCCGCTCCAGAAGCACGGGGACCATGACCAAGGGTGAACTGAGGCCCTTCTCGGCCGAAGGCGCCGGCTTCCAGTCGAGGAAGCCCACGCCGAGGTTCAGCACCCACAGACCGTAGTCGTTGTATTTCTCCCGCGTCACCGTCGCGAGCCGCTTGAGGTGGCGGTCCTGCTCAGCCTGCGAGGTCTTGGAGGTGGTCAGGCTCACGGCCGGCCGACGACCGCCTACCCCCTGGCGAGAGGCGGGGGTGTCAATGGGTCGGCTGTCTGCCGGAAACGTGCCCGAGTTGCTCTTGGCCAGCGCCACTCCGGGACCGGGCACAGTCTCATCGCCATCGGCCTCAGCCTCCCGCACCTCGGCGAAGCCGCAGCCACGGCCCAGCCCTTCGAGGACGGAGAGCAGACCGGGCGCGGCGATGTCCATCCCGACGGACGTCGACCGGCGCTGGTAACTGAGCAGCCGGTTGCGGAAGCTGAGATCGATGAGCGAGTCGCGCCAGGAACCCAGCAGCTTCTCCAACCGCTTCCGATCTGCCGGTGCCATCGGGGGTCGGACAGCCATACGGTGGAGCTCCTCGTGCTGGGAGTACGACAATTGTGGAGATTCGGTGAACGGAGCATAGCGGCGCATGGCCGCATGCGTCCGCGATTGTCTGATGTCCAACCGGTTGTGCGCACTGGTGGGTTTGTGAGGTGCGCCTGACCCCAGCACGCAGCGCCGCCGCAGTGAGGCGGGCGCATCTCGCGCACCACTTTTCAGGACTTCCGACCGCCCGCCTGGCGGAGTGGAGACCCCGCTGCTGTCCGTGCGGCGTGCTAGGCATGGCTTCATGCACTCTGCCGCACCCCTGCCTCACCTGGATCTCACGGAAGCGCAGTGGAGACTCCTGGCACGGCTGGCTGAAGGATCGGTCCCGGACCCGAGCGATCGGTCGGCCTTCGTCGAGGCGTTGGCCTTGGACGGGCTGGATGCGGATCTGGCCCGGGACGACCTGCCGACGCTCCGTTGGATGAAGTTAGTCGACCTGGCCCACGGTTCGCTGACGCTCACGGATCTGGGTGCTGCCGTCCACTTCCGGGCGTTGTACGAGTCCTCGCAGGAGCGGCTGGCCGAGATTGCCCGCCTGGCCGACATGCGCGCGGCGGTGGCCCCGCGGCTCGCACGAGCGGTGCGGGGACTGGCGGACGGTTCCCGCTCGCTGGCAGAGGCGCTGGCAAGCGTGGACGAAGCCACGTGACGTGGGGATGGGCTCACGGCAGCTCTTGCCCCCCGAAGAGGACATCGGCCGCAGCACGGCGTGCCTTTCGTGCAGTCGCCGATACAGGAAGCACCCCGCTCGTGGTCAGCTCTCCTTCCGTGACGACGGGACCGTCCAGGATCTCCTCCAGCAACTCACCCTGGACAGGCGCGAGGTCGGTAAGACGCCGGAGCACGGAGAGCAGGTCGATGAGTTCCGTCGTCCACTCGTGCGGCCAGCGCTCTGCCTGGATCTCGTCCAGAGGACTCGTCCGCTTGCTGGTGGGGGACGACTTCCGATAGCCGAACCACTTGCCGACGATCTTCATGCCGCCGACGTCGTACGCCCACACGGCGTCGGGAACGGGAGCGAATGATCCGTCCCCGACTTGGAGCGTTCGTGTCGCTGCGTCGTACTCCAGTCGGTCAGGGATGCGGCTGCCGATCGGTGTCAGGTAACGCACCTGCCGCTCGTCTCCCGAGGAGAACTGCACCTGGCCAGTGCGCCGTCCGAGCGCGGGGTCGGCGCACCGCTCGCCGTACGTCGAGACCCACAGAATTTCCCGGCCGAGTCCGACTGCCCGAGCCCACAGCGCCCGGTCTCGGGTCAGCGGCACGCGTACGCCTGGCGTCAGTAGTTCTTCGGTGAACCTGTGCGTGAAGGCGTCGTGGCCAGCAACAGCGACGACGTATGCGGCGAGGTCGGCGGCGTTGACGCGTTCCTGGTCCGTTGCCCGCGCCATGTGGGCGAGCAGACCGGGCGGCACGTTCGGCGAACCGTCGGGGTGCAGGAGCGGAAGGATCCTGCCCCCGCGGCCATTGAAATGGTGGGTATCCGGGATGAGGTGTGTGGCCACGACCGCCGGGCCGGAGTCGATCTCGTGGGACGACTGCTGGTTGAGGAAAATCTGCCCTGCCTGGAGGGTCGCCCACAGGTCTGGCCGGGGGTAGTCGAGTACGCGGTTGTCGGCGATCAGCCACTGGCGGTCGAAGCTACGGAGCGCGGTGCGTATGAGGTTCGGGCGGACGTCGGTCTCCTGCGCCAGCGAGTAGAGGTGGGCGGGTTGGCCCGGTAACGGCTCCCTTCTCGTGTTCAGATCGCTATCTCGCGTCTCCTTGAACTGCTTGGCCTTGAGGGCCGGGTCGCCACTTCGAATCAACGTGGTCCACCGTCGGCGAAGTACGTCGTCCGACGGGTCGCTCACCCACGAGCGGTTGGACTTCGCACCGGGGCTGCCCCATGGGAACAGGTCGTCCAGCGCTGGGAAGTCCTCCCATCCGGACTGCGTAACAGGTGTGAAGGGACGCGGACTCCGGGAGTGCGCGTCGCGCCAGCCGTCGTCATCGATCTGCACCGCATGTAACTGGTCGAACTTGTCCGCCCGGCGGCCGGCGAGGGCTCGGTAGTGCACTCTCGCCCGGTGGTCCTTGCCTCGCTCGGCCCCCGCCTTGCGGACGAATATGGAGATCGCCAGCGGCTGCGCAACGCCGGGGAAAGGGCGCGTGGCCACGTCCGAGCGGTGCCCCTCCGGCGACAGGTTGATGATCCAGCCCTCGTCGCAAGTACGGCGCAGGTACTCGCGCATTCCCCGGCCGCCGGGACCAGTGGCCCACCCCGAGGGCGTGATGAAGCAGACCACGCCGTGGCGTTCGCCGTCGTCCGCGTCGAAGACCTTCCAGGTGGCCCAACGCCAGAAGTACACGTACATGTTCTTGAGCACGTGCTCGTAACGCCCGTTGCCTGGGTAGCGGAAGGCCTCGAGCAACGGCACTTCGCCGCGATCGGTGCGCTTCTCCACCCAGCCGCCGCGGTCTTCGGCCTTGTCGTCATAGGGCGGATTGGCGATCACGACGGTCACGGGGACGTTGGCCTTGACGTTGTTCGCTCGCCGCCTGGACTCGGACAGGGCGTCGTACGTGGATGCCAGGTATTCGTCCTCGACGAACGGGTTGTCCAGCGTATCGGTGACGAAGAGGTTGAGTCCTCCGTCAGGTAGCGGGGCCTCGTAGTGCTTGAGCAGCTCGGAGGCCCGTAACTCCGCGACGGCGAACGGCCCCATCTGCATTTCGAACCCGTACAGCCGCGGGGCGAGGCGCGAGATGGCGTCGGCGGACATTGCAGGTCCGGAGCCCTCGGCGGCCTGCTCGGCGACCCGTTCGATGATCGTATGGAGAAAGGTCCCGGTGCCCATGGCGGGATCGACGATCCGAACGCCGTCGCTGCGGAACCCTTCGGGTTGACCAAGCCGCGTGCGCAGCACGTCCTCGGTGAGACGCACCATCTCCTGAACGACCTCGTGCGGCGTGTAGTACGAGCCGCTCCGCTGGCGCAGCGCCGGATCGTAGATCGTGAGGAAGTGCTCGTAGAGGTGAAGGTAGGCGTCCCGGTTGCCTGTGCGGATGGCCGGCCAGTCCACCTGGGCAATGGTTCGGCGGAGCAGTTCCAACGTGACGGTGAACCGCTCGTTGACGTTGTCGGTGAGGAGTTGGAGGGCCTTCCCCATGAGGGCGTGGTCGGCGTCCAGGCGGCGACCGATGTCGTGGAGGCCAATTCCCTCTTCAAGCACGTCTTCGGACCGGGCGAGCAGCAGGGCGAAGGTGACTGCCTGGGCGTAGCCGTCGGCGAAGGTCACGTCGTCTGCGGACGGGAACAGCATCCGCCGCCAGTCGTTCTTGAGCCCCGTGAACGGCCGGGCGCGGACATCGTCGTCCCGCTTGGACGATCGGGCCTCGGCTGAGAGCTGTTCCAGGACGGCAGCGCGCAGCAACCGGCAGAGCGGGGCGACGTGCTGCACGAGCCGCGCCACGCGCTTGATGGGTGGAGGCTTCCACACCAGGAACTGCTTCAGCAGCGCATCCAGCGCGCCCGGGTCCACCGGCGCCAGGCTCTCGCCCGCCGAGCGGAGCGATCCTGTGAAGTAGACCGTCTCGCCGAGCTGACGCCCGTCGCGGAACAGTCGCCACTCGGTGCCGTTGGAGTACAGCAGGTTGGGCAGGTTCCGGAGCTTCTCCCACTGCTCGCGGTTGCTCTTTCCGAAGGTGTCAGGGTCGACCGACAACCCCGGCTTCTTGAGCTCGATGTAGCCCGCCAGCTCACCGCTCGAACGGATGGCGTAGTCGGGTCGGACGCCGAGGTCGGGGACGCGGAACTCATCGTGCCAGGAGACCTCGTGCTGCTCATGGTGCTCGCCGATGGCCTGGAGCAGCGCCTCAAGGGGTGCGCGTATGGCGGCTTCCGGACTGCCGCCGCCCGACAGTTTGACCTTGCAGGCACGTCCGAACTCCGACACGGCAGCGAGCAGCCAGCTGTCTAACCCCCCTGACATCTTCCCCCCAAGGATCGAGTCAGGGCGCTGATGCTATCTACGTACGGTCATCAGGGGAAGACACATGGTCAACATGCGGTCGAACCGTCGGGGCACTGCGGGGGCGCACTCGCCCTGATCGGCGTAGCCGCGCCGCACCGGCGCCATAATCGGCTCGTGACCCTCACACGCCAAGTCCTTGAGGAGCGCGGATTCCGAGGATTCGTACCCTTCTCCCTTCTGGCGACCCAGCTGCTCCCCCTCGACGGCGGGATCTACGTAGTGATCAGGGCCTCCGACGCCGCACCGACCTTCCTGGCCGCCAGCACGGCAGGCTGGCGCAAGGGGGTTAACCCGGCGGTGGGCATGGAGCAGCTGGCGGCGAAGTGGGTCGACGGAGCTGAAGTCCTCTACGTCGGCAAGGCGGACGCGGGTGCTGCTGCCGACCACGGCCTTCGCGGTCGGCTCAAGCAGTACGCCCGACACGGCCTCGGCGGAACCAGTCACCACGGCGGGCGGTACATCTGGCAGTTGCAAGATCCCGCAGCCTTGCTAGTGGCGTGGAAGCCGACACCAGACCCTCGTGGCGAGGAGAACGCTCTGCTGGCCGAGTTCGAGACTCTGCACCACGCTCTGCCTTTCGCCAACCTCAGGCACTGACAGCTCCATGGCCCAGCCGCCCGCCGCGAAACCTGTGACTCGGCCCCGAGGGAATCTGGAAGTGAGTCCCGTAGGTGAATCCACGCTCGCCGCGGGGCGGCCTCCCGTACCCTGCGGCAGTGAATGCTGACGGCGTCGGGCTGTTCCACGCCGCTGGGGGAGGACATCGCATGCAGGATTCTTCGGACTCGATGGAGGCCGCCGAACCCGAGGAGAACGGCCAGGGTGACACCGCCGACGCACGTGCCGCGGACAGTCCGGCGTCGCCCTCTGGCAGCGACTCGGCCGCGCCATCGACAGTCCTGGTAGAGGTACGACCGGGAGTTGCCGTCGCCTTCGGGGATGTCCCCGCCGAGCTCATTGCGGAACTCGAGCTCGATCCGCTGGACATGGGGCTGATATCGGTCGACGACCGCACGCGACTCTCGGTAGCAGCCCTGGCCTCGATCGGCAACGCGGCCACAGTAGGCGGCAACCTCGCCAACGCGTTCGCCGGTGTGGAAGGGATCTACAGGCTCGCCGACACGACGAGGGCGTTTTTGACCGCTGGCGGAGCGCTCGCGGCCAAGGACGGCGCGAATCTCGGAGCGGTGATCGCCAACGGCCGGATAGTCCATCAAGCCCGCTTGATCCCTATGACAGGGGTAAGCGCGGCCGAGTTCGCGGCCGCGACCGGGCCCGCGCTGGCCATGGTCGCGCTTCAGGCGATGCTGAGCGAAGTCACCGGCCTCGTCAGGACCAACATCGCGCTGACGAGCGAAGTCCTCACGACCTTGCGCAACGAGCAGTGGGCCGAACTGACGTCGCTCGTCGACACCGTCGATCGCGCGGTCAGTCGCGCGCGTGAGCTCGAATCGGTCACGACGACCGAGTGGGAGAAGGTCGCAGCCAAAGAGGACGCTCTGCGTAAGCAGCGCGAGACATACCGACTGAACGTCGGCGAACATGTTCGGCAGCTCGGTCGGCTGGACACGCCCAACCGACGTGAATACCTCGAGACGAACGCCAGGGCAATCGTCTTCGACGCCCACGCCCTCCTGTCTTCGCTCAAGGCATGGACCGGCTACCAGACGCTCCACGCTGCCCGCGCCAGGGCCGCCGGCCGCGAAGAGGTCGACGAGGCACGGCTCGTCGAGATCATCGAGCGCGAGACCAGCGAGGAGCTCGACTCCGCCCTGGCACAGACGACGAGCCTCGTCGACTCGCTGACGCGCGAGCTACGCATCATCGCCGAGCTCCCCGGACGCGCAACAGTGCCGCTGATAGGGAAGCGGAAGGATGCGAAGAAGGCCCGCCTCACCAGTACCCACCTTCTGGAGGCGGTCCAGCCGCTTGCCGACGCCCTCCACCCGCCGGCCCCTCCGCTCGAGATTCCCGAGGTCGTCTGCGCGCCCACGTCGCTGGATCTCGAACGGTACCTTCGCATTCTGCGCTGGCGCATCGAGGACGGTGAAACCCTCCGCGCCCTCGGCCTCGACGCCCCCGCACGGATCGGTGCGATCCTTGATGGAGCAAAGGAAAAGGTGGCGCCGGCGATGGACAAGGCGGCGGCGAGGAATTTGGTCGCCGTTACGGATCGCCGCATCATCACGGCCAAGGCAAACGCCTTCCTCGGGCAGGGCGAGATCGGTCAGGACATCCCGATCGACCGTGTGCGATACGTCCGGGCACCGGCCGCACGAGACGGAAACGGCCACTCGGTGATCGACCTCATCACGTCCGAAGACAACCTCCGGTGGCTCTTCGATTCCGACATCGACAGCACTCACGTGGCCGCGCTCGCCGCCGTACTGGCCGAGTCGATGAACATCCCGGACGACGAGCGGGCTCAGCTCCAACGACCGCAACTCGCCTTGCGGGAGGTGGGCACGAAAGGCGAGAGCGTCGGTACGGAGTCCGGGGAACAGTCTGGGTCTGAGGCCACGGCCAGCGATGCCGAGTAGGGCTCGAACCAAGCGAAGCTGGGCTGCAACCGACCACGCGCACCGCCCCAGTCATCTGGCAGCACCCTTTTCAAAGGAGCGGTTCCAGCCCGGTCAGGAGGCAGGCGACGTCGAGGCCCGCCGTGAGGTACTGCTCGAACACCTCGTTGTTCAACGCCCAGGGCGACCGCTTCCGCCGGATCAGGTCCACGGCGGCGTTCGGGCTGCTGCCCAGTTCGATCAGCGCCTGGCCGACGACCAGTCCTGAGCGGTTGTAGCCGGAGTGGCAGCGTACGAGGACGGAACGCCCGGCTCGAGCCGCAGCAGCGACGCGGACGGCCAATTGCTGGACCGTAGCGATCTGGTCCGGCGCCAGAGGGCCGTCGGGCAGCTCGACGAGCACATGCTCGACGGGGGCGGGCGGGCCGTGACCGGCGCGGGTGAGGAGGCTCACCACGAGGTCGAACTCACCGCCCACGACGGCGGGCTGCAACTCGCCTGCTCTGTCGGTCCAGTAGTGGCCGCCTATCCACAGGCCGGGGCGGATCTCGCTCCACGGCTCGTCGGGCCCAGGGACGTCTCGATCCTTCTGGCGCGTCTTCATCGGCGCTCCCCTCCGACGAGACGAACGACTCTCCGCTGCATGGACGTTCCCCGCCGCTGCGACTGGTTGGCGTCACCTCATCCGCCGCACGCCGAGACACGGGTAAGGAGCACGTCAGACCCGGAATTCCTGGGAGCCATATGGGAGCCGATCCGCTCCCCGAGCCCCCGCGAGACCACCCCAGGCCCACCCAGCCCAACCCCCTGACCAGCAACAACGCCAAACGCCCAGCCAGCGGCCTTGGTTCGACGGCATTCGGGACGAAGAGGCGGTGGGTTCAAATCCCGTTATACCGAAGAAAGAGCAGCTGGCCAGGGGGCTGGTCCTTCGGAGGAGCGGGGCACTGAGCCGTTTCGCAGCGGCCTCTTGGGGGTCAACCTCGAAATCCGGTCTCCGGACGGGAGCAGCGCGGCTGGACGGAAGGGCTGGGGCGGACTGAGTGAGGGGGCTACCGGCGCCTCGGCGGATTCGTTGCCAGGCGGAGGGAACACTCGCCACGGGGGCCGCGATGAGTGCCGGGGCTCTCGTCGTCGGCGAGGTATCGCTGCCCATCGTCGTGGCCCGGCTCCAGCAGGACCGGCCAGGGAGCCGCGCCGAGATGGATCTCCGGCGCAGCCTCGCGGGCGTGCCGGCGGAACCCGCGCCCAAGATGCAGTCCCGGCTGTCACTACGCCGGAACGTGGCAGTCGGCGCCGACACCGACTACCTGGACCTGCCCGGCATCGGCCCCCGACCCGTACGGCCATCGGGTTCGGGTACCGCGCGGCACGCTGGGCCGGAACAGCCGGGCCCGCTCCGGAGCAGTACACCTTGGTATCGCGCTGGGCCTCGTCCCCGACGTCGCCTGGCTCGAACCCTTCGGAAACCGCTCCGGCCAGAACGGCCCGGCTCTGCTCCACACCAACGAAGCCGACCTATGGACGGCGCCGATGCCCGGCAGCACGTCTGCCCGGGACCGGGCCGAGCCCTCGCGGGCGACGACCCCGAACACACGAGACCTGCGCGGCTCCCGCTCTCTCAACCGGCTGCCGTACAGGTTTGTACGGAATACGCGGCCGTCCGCCGTCAGTACCTGGGAAGCGGAAGGCCTGTGGATGACCCGGCAAGCGGGGCGGTGCGGTCCGGGAGGGTCAGGAGGCGGTGACGGGGCCGACGTATGTGCCGGGGTGGGTGGCGCCGTCCTGGCGCAGGACGTTGCCGCCGGGCCAGTTGAGGGTGGCGGACGTGGTCTCGTTGGGCGGGGTGATGACGAGGCTCTTCGCCTTGAACTCCACACCGCTGCCCGCCTCCCAGGGGAGGTAGGTGATGACGAAGCTCGCGTTCGCGCCCGGCTTGAGGGTGACGGTGGAGGCGGACGTGGAGGAGCGGACGAGGGACCAGGTGTCCGCGGCCCTGAGGTCCACGCCCGGGAAGCCCTTGACCGTGCAGGTCGTCCCGCTGCTGTTCGTCATCACGACCTCAAGGTGCTGCTGGTCGTCGGAACTGCTGTAGCCCTGGTCCCCGTTGCCGAAGGAGAATGTCAACCCGGCCGTGTGGCAGCGGCCGGTGACGGCAGCGGCGGGCTTGCCGTTGCCGCCGGAGGACGACGCCTTCGTGGCGCCCGAGTCGGGCTGCGCGCCGGCCGTGTCCGTCGTGTCCGTCGTGTCCGGTGCGTCCCGTGCGCCCGCGGTGGAGGCGGCCCCGGGAGCGTTCGCGGCCGTCGAAGTGGAGGCCGACGTGGACGCCGACGGCTTCGCCGGTGCGTCCGCCGACGTGGACGACCCCGAGTCGCAGGCGGAGAGCCCGAGAGCCGCGACGAGGGCAGTGGCGGCGACAGCGGCGGTGCGCAGGGCACGAGACACGGTTTCTCCCGGTGATCGGACGTGGTGGCGAGGTGATGATCAGTATCGGAGGCAGAGCGCAACAGCCCTGTCACTGCGGGATCCTGGCTGAACGACAGTTCTGGAGCGCGTTGTTACACACCGAACCGGGTTTCGCGGAACCGTTGTCCCGTCCGTCGTGAGCAGGGCCGAGGACGCCCGTTCAGGGCCTCCTTACCGGCACGGGCCTGACGGAGGCACCGTCCCTCACCCGAGTGCCTCCAGCCCGGTCAGGACGCAGGCCGCGTTGAGACCTGCCGTAAGGCCGTGCCCGGTGGGGACGTCTTCTCCGCCTGGGGCCAAGTGCGCCGGACCGTCACCGGGGTGACATGATGCGAACCGCTCCGACCTGGGCTTCGGGCCTCCGGCGGAGAACGCGGGTGGGAGCCCGCGGCGAGCGGGGGGTGCCGAACCGGGCAGGCCCTGTCGACATTCCCTGGGGAGGGACCCGTGATGACCAAGCGCGCCGTCACCGCTGCCGCCGTGGCCGGAGCCGCTGCCGTACTGCTGGCCTCCGGCAGCGCCTACGCCTGCACCATCGGTGACTTCACCGCGACGGCGTCCTGCGACACCGGCACCGGTACGGCGAAGGCCGCCATCACCGTCACCGACACGGATTCCTCCGGCACCCCCGCGGACATCACCGTGCGGATCCGGATGGCGAGCGGCTTCGACGGCGAGGTCGTCGGCACCGGGCACATCGGCCACTTCACGACCGGAGAAGCGGTCACGACGATCCTCGTGCCGTGGCTCCAGGGCTACCAGTGGAACGTCTCGGTCACTGCGGGCGACCTCGCCGACGTACGGCTGACGGACCTGCCGATCTCCCCGGACACCGCCTGCGTGCCCGACACCGCCCAGCCGTCCGGCACCCCGACGCCCGCCGGCCCGACCTCCCCGGGCGCCGTCGCGCCGGTGTCCTCCACCTCCGCGGCCCCTGCCGCCTCCGGGGCGTCGAACGTTCCGGGTACCGAACTCGCCGAGAGCGGGGGCGGGAGCAGCAGCGGGCTCCTCGCCGGGTCGGCCGCCGCGGTGATCGCCGCCGGCGCGGGCGTACTGTTCGCGCTGCGCCGCCGTACGCCGGCCGGGCGGCACTGACCGCGGGCCGGTGCGGGGCCGGGCGCGTGGTCGTACGCGGCCGCCTCGGGCGGCTCCGGGGTCACTCGAAGCCGCCCCCGTCGCTGAAACCGCCCCCTCCGCCGTCACCCCC
>NZ_JAJSYW010000212.1:0-10719 GCF_036815005.1 Streptomyces sp. IBSBF 2435
TTTTGAGCGGGGCCGGGGGGGGTGTTGGGGGGTATTTTAGCCCCCCGCGGGCCCCCCGCGCCCAGGCCGCCGTCCTGGCCGCCTGCCTCACCCTCTCCGCCGCCTGCGCCGTGGAGGCCGCCCACGACCTCCACGGCTCGATCGAGGTGGCCCAGGCCGAATAGCCCCGCCGGGGCGCCCGGGGCGAAGGACCCGGCGCGCGTCCCGCCAGGGACAATGGCGGGGTGGAAGACACCTTCGCCGCCGCCTTCGCCCACGCCGCGCACAGCGGTGCCGGCGCCGATGACGTGGACGCCGCCGCGTCCGTGCTCGCGGCGGACGGGGACCGGGACGCCGTCGCGGCGCGCTGCGCCGAGCGGGTGGTGGGGGAGTGCGGGCGGCGCGGATGGCGGCCGGCCGACCTCGCGCGGATCGTACGGCGGGAACTCGGACCGCTGCACCAGCGCCTCGCGGCCGGCCTGGGCACCCAGCCGCTCAGCGGCTTCGCCAAGGCCGAACGGCTCACCGGCTTCGCCGCCGCGACCGCGTACGTCGAACTGCTCTGCCTCTACGCCCGCCTCCCGCCGATCCCCGCCCTCGGCACGCCGGGCGGGGGCGCCGCGCCGCACAAGATGCTCACCCGTATCCGCGCGCTGCTGGCGAAGGCGGAGTCGACCGGCTATCCGGACGAGGCCGAGGCGCTGTCGGCGAAGGCCCAGCACCTGATGGCCCGGCACAGCATCGACGCGGCGCTGCTGGCCGCGTCCCACGGCGACCACGTGGACCCCGGGGACGGGAGCGGGGCCGGTGCCCGGCGGATCGCCGTGGAGCGGCCGTACGAGGGCGCGAAGGCCCTCCTGCTGGACGCCGTCGCCGAGGCGAACCGCTGCCGGTCCGTCTGGTCCTCCGAGCTGGGCTTCTCGACGGTCGTCGGCCACGCGCCCGACCTCGACGCCGTCGAACTGCTCTACACCTCGCTGCTCGTCCAGGCCGACCGCGCCCTGCACGGCGGCCGTACGTCCCGCTCCCGCGACTTCCGCGAGTCGTTCCTGATCGCCTACGCGTCCCGTATCCGGGTACGCCTGGCCGACGCGACCGCGCAGGAGGAAGCGGCCGAGCCGGCCCCCGGCCTGCTCCCGGCGCTGGCCTCCCGCGCGCGGGCGGTGGAGGACACCGCCCGCCGCCTCTTCCCCACGACGGCCACCTCCCGCCTCAGGGCGCGGGACGCGGACGGCTGGCAGCACGGCGAGTCCGCGGCCGACCGGGCGAACCTGCGGGACAGCCGGTAGCCGGAAGCGCTGCCCGCCGCCGCCCGGCAGGGGAACGGGCGGCGGCGGACCTCGTGGTGGACGCCGTGGCGCCCGGGGGTCAGAACTGCTGGACGAAGTACGGCGACACGTTCAGCCGCCCGTTGCCGCGGGCGCCGTTGAGCTGGCCGGACGAGCCCTGCGCCAGGGTGTACCAGGAGTCGACGTAGTCGGCGTCGTTGGTGTACCAGGCCGACGGGATCGCCGCCAGGATCGCGTCCACCAGCGGGATGTAGGCGCCCTGGTCGGTGATGGTGAGCAGGGCGTCCGCCAGCGCCTTGGCCAGCGAGGCGTAGTTGGTGTCGCCGTCGTCCTCCATCATCACGACGTCGGCCAGGTTGTATTTGTAGTTGGACCAGTTGACCAGGATCTGGTTGGGGTAGTAGGTGGTGCCGTCCTTGTCCAGGTACGGCATGTCGACGGTGTCGACCCGCACCTTGCCGTCGAAGCCGAACCCGCTGACGATCGAGAAGATCTCGGCGTCGCCGAGGATCCACGGCTCCTCGTCGTCGTTGAGGTAGACCGAGTTCACCTTGGTGCTCCAGTAGCCGCCGGTGGCGGCGGGGGCGGTCAGGCCGGCCTTGCGGAAGGCCTTGTCGACCTGGGCCAGACCGCTCGCGGCGGCCTTGTCCACGTCGATGTCCACCACGTAGACGGGCCGGCTGGGCGCCTGCCGGGCACTGAGCGTGTGGACGCGGCCGGCGCTGTCGTACGCGGTGACCGCCGCCCCCTTGTCGTCGTCGCCGGCGACGGCCACCAGCGGGACGGCGTCCGGCGTCAGGGCGGCCTTCATCGAGTCGGCGCCCAGCCGGACGCGCAGCAGCGAACCGGCGTCCGCGCCGAGCCCCTTGGCGGCGGCGATCTGCCGGCCGGCGCCGGAGACGGCGGCGGCGAGCGTTGCGGGAGCGGTCCTGCCCGCGGTGAGCGAGCCGAGGTCGACCTGGGCCGAGCCGAGTGCGGCGGTACGCACCTGGGCGCGCCACCCGGGGCTGGCGAGGGAGGCGGCGAGGCTGCGCGCGACAGCGGTCTCGGCGGCGCCGACCGGCGAGACCGCCGACTTCGCGGGCGCCGCGGCGGGCGTGGCCGCGTGCGCGGACGGCAGCGCGAGGCCCTGGACGGCCAGAACGCACGACGCGCCGAGTGCGAGGGTGATCGCGGCGCGCTTGCTTGCGGTGAGGTGCACGGGGGGTTCCTCCTGGAGGCGTGCCGCTGTCGCTGGTCAGCGGTGGGGCGGCGGTCTGTGGGCATGCAGGACGGAGCCGATCTATGCGGGTAGATTTCCGCATCCCCGCTATGGTGTCCGTAGCATGTCAATCCGCACAAGAGTCCTCCAGGCCAGGTCCGCCGCCTTCCCGGCCAATGAGCCGGATGAGCCGGATGAGCCGGGTGGGCAAGGTGGGCAAGGTGGGCGGGGTGGGCCGGGGCTGGCGGCTGATCCGCAAGGTCGAGGACGGCTCGTGCCGATCGCCCAGTGCCGCTACCGCCACCAGAGCTGACAGAGGCCGGGCCGGGTGGCGTGCCCGGCCCGGCCGCGGGGGTCAGACGGTCAGCGGGTCCAGGAGCATGGGGCGGACGCGGCCCTCGATCATCGCGCCGAGGCCCTGGACGGCGACCACGTCGGGGCGTTCCGCGACGAGCACCGGCATGCCGGTGGCCTGGCGCAGCATCAGGTCGAGGCCGGGCATCAGCGCGCTGCCGCCCGCCAGCATGATGCCGCGGTCGCCCAGGTCGGCGACCAGGTCGGGCGGGCAGCGCCGGAGCACTCCGGTGATGGCGTCCAGGACCGCGTTCAGCGGGGTGCGCATCGCGTGCCTGACGCCCTCGGTGTCGACCAGCACCGAGCGGGCCATCCCGCTGGCCACGTCCCTGCCGTGCACCTCCGTGGTGGGGGTGCCGCCGGTGGCGGGGGCACCGAGCATCTGGTGCAGCGGGCGTACGGACTGGCTCGGCAGCATCAGCTCGTGCGCGGTGCGCAGGTGCTGCACCACCGCCCGGTCGATCGCGTCACCGCCGACCGGCACGGTCTCCGCCGAGACGATCGAGCCCAGCGAGAGCACCGCCACCTGGGTGGTGCCCGCCCCGCACACCACGATCATCGTGGCCTCCGGGTGCTCGACGGGCAGCCCGCAGCCCACCGCGGCGGCGATCAGGGTGTCCACCAGTTCGACCCGGCGCGCGCCGAGCCCGTACATCGTCTCGACCGCGGCCCTGCGGGCGATCGGCTCGCTGCCGTGCGGGGCGCACACCGCCGCCCGCACCACCGGCACCCGCAGTCTGCGGCGGCCGAGCTTGTCGCCCAGGATGTGCCGCAGCATCCGCTGGGCCATGGCGATGTCCACCACGGCGCCGCCCGCGACCGGCCGGGAGACCCTGATGTGCTCGGGGGTGCGGCCGGCCATCTGCTCGGCCTGCGCGCCGACCGCGATGAGCGCGCCGGTACGGATGTCGATCGCGGCCACGCTGGGCTCGTCCGCGACCAGGCCGCTGCCGCGCAGAAAGACCCGGGTGCGTGCGGCGCCCAGGTCCACGGCGACCGTGCAGCGCCGGAGCTGGTCGAGTGTGGGGTTCGAGGGGATGCCGATCACAGCGCGCCTCCTTGCGCCCGGCCGCGCTTGGAGTGGTAGGTGGCCAGCGACCAGATCACGAAGATGTCGATCGCGATCATGATCAGCGACCAGGCGGGCTGGTAGGGCAGGAACATGAAGTTCGCGATCAGGCTCAGCGAGGCGATGGCGATGCCCGCGTACTTCGCCCAGGCATCGCCCCGGAGCAGGCCTGCGCCGATGAGCACGGCGATGATGCCGAGGACGAGGTGGATCCAGCCCCAGGAGGACACGTCGAATTTGTACGCGTAGCTGCCGCGGGTCACCACGTAGACCGAGTTCTTCGCGATGCCGACGCTGCCCTCCAGGATCGCCAGCACGCCGCCGACCAGCAGCAGGACGCCAGCGAAGACCGTGCCGCCCGCCGCCAGGGCGTGCCGGTCCGCGTCGTGCCGGGGCGAGCCCGGCCCGGAATGCGGTGTCTGCGGGCCGGGCGTTGCTTGGCTCATGGCTGCTCCCGAGTCTGATCGACGGCGGTAACCGTAGGAAACCGGCACAAAACCCGCCTTGACGACAACATGATGTGACGATCAGTCCGACAATGCGAGGAAGGCTGGGCCGTACGGGAGTGCGCCATGCGGGGGTTTCCCGCCGCCGGGCGGGTCCGCGGGTGCGTACGGGGAGCGGCGGTACGGGCTCCCGGTGGTCCTCGGGTTCCTGCCCGGTCGGACTCCCGGCGGTTCTCCGGGGTCGCCCCCGGCGGTCTGCCCGGCCGGCTCCGCGAAGCGGGGCTACTCGGGCGACTCCAGGCGGAAGCCGAGCTTGAGGCCCACCTGGTAGTGGTCGATCACGCCGTCCACGAGGTGGCCGCGTACCTGCGTCACCTCGAACCAGTCGAGGCCGCGCAGGGTCTGTGCGGCGCGGCTGATGCCGTTGCGTACGGCGGCGTCGACGCCTTCCTGCGAGGTGCCGACGATCTCCGTCACCCGGTAGGTGTGCTCGGCCATGGCGGACTGCCCTTCGCTTGGGGGTCGGGGGTGCCCTCTCACGGTGCCGCAGACCGGGCGGGACCGCACGACGACCCGGTGTATGTGCATATCGTCATAAAGTGGACACTGTGACTTCCGGCTGGCCCACCGCGCTCGTGCGGTGGATCCCTGGCGGGATGGTCGTGGCCGCCGTGGTCTTCGACCTGCTGACACCCGCCCCCTACACCGGCGACCCGCTGCTCGCCGCGGGTTGCGTACTGGCCGGTGCCACCCAGGGCGTCCGGGCGACCGTGGCCACCTGCGCCGGCGCGCTGCTCGCGATGTTCACGCTGATCCTTGAGGACGACCGCTTCGTCGACCACCACGGCCTGTCCGACATCGGCAGCGTCCTGCTGGCCGCCGTCATCGCGCTCTTCGTCAACCGCACGTTCAGCCGCTACGGGCGGCGCCTGGCGACCGTGCGCGGTGTCTCCGAGGCCGCCCAGCGCGCACTGCTGCCCGACCCGCCGCAGCGCATCGGTCCGCTCGGCATCGCCGCCCGCTACGACGCGGCCGCGTCCGAGGCCAGGATCGGCGGCGACATCTACGCCGCCCAGGCGACCCCTTACGGCATCCGGCTGATGATCGGCGACGTCCGCGGCAAGGGCCTGGGCGCGGTCGGCGCCGTCGGGGTGCTGCTCGGCGCCTTCCGCGAGGCCGCCGACTCCGAGCCCGACCTGCCGCGGCTCGCCCACCGGCTGGACCGGGCGCTGGAGCGCTACAAGGCCGAGCGGGAGGACGAGAACCGGCTCGAAGGCTTCACCACCGGCGTACTGGCAGAGTTCTGCCCCGACAGCGGCACCCTGCGGCTGGTCAACCGCGGCCACCCGTCGCCGTATCTGCTGACCGCGGACGGGGACGTACGCGCCCTGGAGCCGACCGTGCCCGACCTGCCGTTCGGCATGCACGGGCTCGGCGGAGTCCGCTCCGCGCCCGACGTGCTGGCCCTTCCGCACGGCGCCACGCTGCTGCTGATCACCGACGGGGTGACCGAGTCCCGCAATCTGGCGGGCGACTTCTACGACCCGCAGCTCCGGCTGCCCGGCCTGTGCCCGCAGCCCGGCCCGCAGCAGACCGTCGACGCCCTGCGCGGCGACCTGGACGCCTGGACGAAGGGCTGCCCGCCGGGCAACGACGACCGCGCCGTCCTGGCGGTCCGCCGGGACTAGGGCCTGCCGTGGGGATGGCGGTCAGTGGTGGAAGGCCGTCGCCACCGACTCGGGGCGGTTCAGCGGGTGCGGCTGGCGCCGCAGCTCGGGGAGCAGCCGGTCCAGGTCCTCCATCAGCAGACCGGCCAGGTCCTCGGAGAAGCCGTTGCGGCACACCACCCGCAGCACCGCCAGATCCTGCCGGTCGGCGGGGAAGGTGTACGCGGGGACCAGCCAGCCGCGCTCGCGCAGCCGCCGGGAGACGTCGAAGACGTCGAAGGACGTGACCTCGGGAGCGGTGGTGACCGCGAAGACCGGCAGCTGGTCGCCCCGGGTGACCAGCCGGAAGTCGTCCAGCTCCGCGAAACGGCCGGCCAGCAGGCCCGCGACGTCCCTGCTGGACTGCTGCACCGCGCGGTAGCCGTCCCGGCCCAGCCGCAGGAAGGAGTAGTACTGCGCCACCACCTGCGCGCCGGGGCGGGAGAAGTTCAGCGCGAAGGTCGGCATGTCGCCGCCCAGGTAGTTCACCCGGAAGACCAGCTCCTCGGGCAGCGCGTCGGAGTCCCGCCACAGCGCCCAGCCGACGCCCGGGTAGACCAGGCCGTACTTGTGGCCCGAGGTGTTGATCGAGGCGACCCGGGGCAGCCGGAAGTCCCACACCAGGTCCTCGTCCAGGAAGGGCGCGATCATGGCGCCGGACGCGCCGTCCACGTGCACCGGGATGTGCGTGCCCGTGCGCTCCTCGTACGCGTCCAGGGCCGCGCAGATCTCCGCGACCGGTTCGTAGGACCCGTCGAAGGTCGAGCCGAGGATCGCGACCACCCCGATGGTGTTCTCGTCGCACAGCGCGAGGGCCGCGTCCGCGTCCAGGTGCAGCCGGTCGCCGCTCACCGGCGCGAGGCGGGCCTCGACCTCCCAG
The DNA here is from genome assembly GCF_036815005.1 of Streptomyces sp. IBSBF 2435. Lineage (NCBI taxonomy): Bacteria > Bacillati > Actinomycetota > Actinomycetes > Kitasatosporales > Streptomycetaceae > Streptomyces > Streptomyces sp. IBSBF 2435. The sequence goes on from NZ_JAJSYW010000212.1 coordinate 6,925, forward strand.
AACGCGCAGAATTTCTCCCAGCACACCTGCACGTTCGCGCCCATCACCAGATTGGGCCTGGCCGTCGCCGGGTAGCCCTTGGCGCGCTTGGACCAGCGGCGCTTGAGCGCCATCCCGGCGAGCATGCACGCCTCGGACGAGCCGGTGGTCGAGCAGCCGATGACCGCGTTCCGGGCGGGGGCGTTCCACAGGTCGGCCAGGATCGACACGCAGCGCCGCTCCAGCACGGCGGTCCGCGGGTACTCGTCCTTGTCGATCATGTTCTTGTCGCGGCACTCCGCCATCAGGACGTCGGCCTGCGGCTCCATCCAGGTGGTGACGAAGGTCGCCAGGTTCAGCCGCGCGTTGCCGTCGAGCATCAGCTCGTCGTGCACCAGCTGGTACGCGGCGTGCGGCGTCATCGGCCCGTCAGGCAGCCGGTGCTTGGGGGGTGCCGTGTCCATGCCGCCGACCGGGTCGGCTTCGCCGAAGAACGGGTTCACCGCCATCGCCTGCGGACCTGCTGAGCCTCTGTGCAGTGACATGCCCGTCACGATACGTCCGCGTACACGGGTCCGCGCGGCGCTGGAGGGGGCCGGGCGGGCGCCCCTCCGGGGGCGGCGGAGGCGGGTCAGGACCACGGCGGAGCCCTGTTCCTGCCCACCGCCGAATTCCTCGGTTCCCGTGGGACGAGGCATCGCCCGGCGGTGGGCGGCGCGCAGCCGCGGCTACTCCAGGCGCGGCTGCTGCGCGGGGGCCGGGCAGATGCGCTGGCCCTCGTGGTCGAAGACGTACAGGTGCGCCAGGTCGACCAGCAGCGGGACCCGGTCACCGCGGCGTACCCGGATGTCCGGCCCGGTCCGTACGACGAGGTCGCCGGTCTGGGTCTCCGGGGTCGAGGGGCGGTCCATGACCGACACCGGCGCCTGCTGCGGCTTGGGCGGCAGGCCGGCGGCCGACGAGGAGCCGTCGCGCTCCATGACACTGGCCTGAATGCGGCGTGCGGCCTTCTGCGCGAGCTTGCCGAGCCCGACCCCGCCGCTCGAACCCCGGCGCGAGCCGTTCTTCGCGGCGGCGGCCGGCCGCGGCGCCTCCAGCTCGGGCACCAGCGCGGGCCGCGAGCCGGTGTTGAGGTGGACCAGCGACTCGTGGCCCTGGTATTCAACGTGCTCGACGATCCCGCTGAGCACCACCTCGCCGGCGTGCGCCTGGCTGGGCTGGGCGATGCGTACCGCCTCCGAGCGCAGCCCGACGATGACCGGGCGGCCCTGCTGGATCCGCAGCATCTGGTGGTCGTAGTTCAGCGGCTCCGGCAGCCCGAGCCGCTGGCGGCCGAAGTCGATCCACATCCCGCCGGTCAGCGGGGCGATCACGGTGGCCTGGAGCAGATTGATCCGCGGGGTGCCGACGAAGGCGGCGACGAAGACGTTCTCCGGCAGGTGGTACGCCTCGCGCGGGCTGCTGATCTGCTGGAGTACGCCGCTGCGCATGATGGCGACCCGGTCGCCGAGCGACATGGCCTCGGCCTGGTCGTGGGTGACGTAGACGGTCGTGACGCCCATGCCGTGGGTGAGGCGGGCGATCTCGGCGCGCAGGTGCGCGCGCAGCTTCGCGTCCAGGTTGGACAGCGGCTCGTCCATCAGGAAGACCGAGGGGTGCCGGGAGATGGCCCGGCCCATGGCGACGCGCTGGCGCTCACCGCCGGAGAGCTGCCCGGGGTAGCGGTCGAGGATCTCCTCGATGCCGAGGATGCGGGCGGTCTCGTCGACCCGCGGCCCGTGCTCCTCGCCGGGCATCTCGAACCGCAGCGGGAAACCGATGTTCTCCCTGCTGGTCATGCTCGGGTAGAGGGCGAAGTTCTGGAAGACCATGGCCATCCGGCGGTCGCCCGGCGCCAGGTCGTTGGAGTATTCGCCGTCGAGCAGCAGCTCGCCCGTGGTGATGTCCTCCAGGCCCGCGATCATCCGCAGGACGGTCGACTTGCCGCAGCCCGAGGGGCCGAGCAGCACCAGGAACTCACCCGGCGCGATGTCCAGCGAGAACCGGTCCACGGCAGGCGACGGCTGCTTCGGGTAGTACTTGGAAACTTCGTGCAGGGAGATGGCGCGAGTCATAACGGGAGCCGCCAGGTGGTTCGGACGCAGTGACGGGGCACGTGGGGGGAGGACGGGGATGACTTTCCGGACATGCGGTGGTGCATCGGGTGCATGGGTGACACTGCGGAGAAGGTAGTGCACTAGTCGCAGGTTGCGGAACGTTTGTATCAACACTGGATTGATACTTTTGGATCGTGACGAACATCGCGCTCGGCCCGAGCTGGCTCTCTCCCGACCATCTGATCAACACGTACGGCCTGTGGGGCGTGCTGCTGATCGTGTTCGCGGAGTCGGGGCTGCTGATCGGATTCTTCCTGCCCGGCGACTCGCTGCTCTTCACCACGGGCCTGCTGGTGGCCGGCGGCACCCTGGACCGGCCGCTGTGGCTGGTGGCCCCGCTGATCGCGGTCGCCTCGGTGGTGGGGCAGCAGGTCGGCTACCTGTTCGGCCGCAAGGTCGGCCCCTCGTTGTTCAGCCGTCCCGACTCGCGGCTGTTCAAGATGGAGAACATCGAGAAGGCGCACGCGTTTTTCGAGCACCACGGACCCAAAGCCATCGTGATGGCCTGCTTCGTACCGGTGGTCAGAACGTTCACCCCGATCGTCGCAGGCGTCAGCCGAATGAACTACCGCACCTTTGCCACCTTCAATGTGATCGGCGGCACCTTGTGGGGCGCCGGAGTCACGCTGCTGGGTTACTGGCTCGGCCAGGTCCAATTCGTGAAGGACAACATCGAGGCGATCCTCGTCCTGGTGGTGCTGGTGTCGGTGGTGCCGCTGGGCATCGAGTACCTGCGCTCGCGCCGCAAGGCGGCGTCCGGGCAGCCGGAGCCGGCCGAGGGCGCGGACGTCCCCGAGGCCGTCGGGGCGCCGCGCGGTGCCGGCCGGCACCGCGCGCAGAAGAACTGAGGGCGGCCTGTGACGGACGGCCCGGGGCCGGGACAGGGGCGCGAACCGGACACCGGGCCGCGGCCCGCCGCGCCGTCCAACGGCTACGGCTCGGCCTTCACCCCGCCCGAGGGCATCCCGGTCATCGCCCTGCCGCCGGGGGACGCGCGCTGGCAGGACCGCATGCGGACCTTCGTCCGGCTGTCGGTCACCGATCGGCCGGGTCCCGACGTCGCCCTGGACCGGCCGGATTCCGGCCACACCGTGTCGGTGCCGCGGGTGCTCGACCTGACCCTGCGGATCGGCGAACTGCTGCTGGCCGGCGGCGAGGGCGCGGAGGACGTCGAGGCGGCGATGCTCGGCGTCGCCTACGCCTACGGCCTCGCCCGGGTGGAGCCCAACGTCACCTTCACCCTGCTGGGCATCTCCTACCAGCCCTCGCTCACCGACCCGCCGCTCACCATGAGCCGTACGGTCCGCCGCCGCGGCACCGACTACACCCGGCTCGCCGCGGTCTACCGCCTCGTGGACGGTGTCACCGCCGGCGAGGCCACCCTGGAGGACGCCTACCGGCGGCTCGCCGACATCCGGCGCAACCGGCACCCCTACGGCAGCTGGCTGCTCACCGGGGCCGCCGGGCTGCTCGCGGGCGCGGCCAGCCTGCTGGTCGGCGGCAATCTGATCATCTTCCTGGCCGCCGGGGTCGCCGCGATGCTCGGCGACCGCCTCGCGTGGCTGCTGGCCGGACGCGGGATCCCGGAGTTCTACCAGTTCGCGGGGGGGGGGGGGGGGCGCGGCCGCGCGGGGGGGGGGGGGGGGGGGGGGGGGGGGGG
>NZ_JAJSYW010000212.1:10729-11513 GCF_036815005.1 Streptomyces sp. IBSBF 2435
CCGCCGCCCCCCCCCCCCCCCCCCGCCCCCCCCCGCCCCGCCCCCCCCCCCCCCCCCCCCCCCCCGATGGGGGTGCTGGTGGAGCTGGCGCGCTGGATCCCGGGCGCCGCGGGCGTCCAGTCCTCCGCGGTCATCACCGGCGGGCTGTTCGCGCTGCTGCCCGGCCGCGCCCTGGTCGCCGCCGTCCAGGACGGCCTGACCGGCTTCTACATCACCGCCTCGGCCCGGCTGCTCGAAGTGATCTACCTCGTCGTCGGCATCGTCATCGGCGTCACCCTGATCCTCTACGCCGGCGTCAAACTCGGCGCCGACCTCAACCCCGACCAGGCGATCCGCGCGTACGACCACCCGTGGGTGCAGCTCGTCGCCGCGATGGTGCTGACGCTTGCCTTCGCCGTGCTGCTCCAGTGCGAGCGGGCGGTGCTGCTGCTCGCCACCCTCAACGGGGGCGTCGCCTGGACGGTCTACGGCGTCCTGCACCAGCAGGCCGGCGGCAACCAGGTCGGCGCCACCGCGGCGGCGGCCGGGCTGGTCGGGCTCTTCGGCCAGCTCATGGCCCGCTACCGGTACGTGTCCGTCCTGCCGTACGTGACGGCGGCGATCGGGCCGCTGCTGCCCGGCTCCGCCACGTACTTCGGCCTGCTGGCGTTCACCCAGAACCACACCGACCAGGGCTTCACGCAGCTCACGCGGGCCGCTGCCATCGCGCTGGCGCTGGCCATCGGGGTCAACCTCGGCAATGAGATCGCCCGCCTCGCGCTGCCCTCCCCCGGCCCCACCACCC
>NZ_JAJSYW010000213.1:0-11421 GCF_036815005.1 Streptomyces sp. IBSBF 2435
GCGTGGAGGAGGGCGGGCTGGGCCAGGGGGCGGTCGTGCCAGAGGTGGTGGAGGAGTTCGGACTCGCGGGCGGTGAAGTCGGGCGGCGCCACGCCCTTCGTCGCGGCGCCGCGCAGGAAGGCCAGGTGGGTCGCGTACCCGGCGTAGTCGCGGACCGCGCGGGCGCCCGCGTCACCGTGCCGGCGGCGTGCCGCGTCCCGGGCGTCGGCGCGGGTCCGCATGGACGCCAGCGCGACGGGTTCGCGCGGGTCCAGCCAGCCCGCGGCGGCGTAGACGGCCAGGTGGGTGCGTATCGTGCGCAACTCGCCCGCGCGGGCCCAGAAGGCGAGCCAGACGACGAGGCCGAAGACCGGGATCATCACGGCGACGTAGACCGTCAGGAAGCCGACAGGGGACAGCTGGGAGGAGCCGTTCCACGCGCCGTGCAGGACCATCGCGAGCAGCCAGCCGCCCACGGGCGCGAGCCAGCGCCACGGGCGGTCCTGCCGGCTGGTGGCGGCGATGGCGAAGCCCAGGCCGGTCATGGACGTGAAGAGCGGGTGCGCGAAGGGCGTCATGAGCACCCGGACGAAGAAGGTCGCCGCGGTGGTGGAGTCCAGGACGCCGGCGCCCACCGCCTTGTCCTCGCCGAAGGCGGAGCCGAGGTAGAGGATGTTCTCGGTGAAGGCGAAGCCGGTGGCGACCAGGCCGCTGAGCACGATGCCGTCGAGCAGCGACTCGATGTGCCGGCGCCGGAAGAAGAAGAGCAGCAGGATCGCGGCGCCCTTGGCGGTCTCCTCGACGAGCGGCGCCACGAAGGTCGCACCCCACCGGTCGGACTGGGTCGGGGTCGCGGACAGCGTCGTCGCGAGGAGCTTGGCGCCGTACTCGTTGGCGAAGAGCGCGACGAGGGTGGCGGCGCACGCGCCCCAGGAGAAGGCGAACACGACGTTCTGCCAGGGGCTGGGCGCGACCCGGTCGAGCCACAGGAAGGCCCACAGCAGCAGCGGCACCGGCAGCACCGCGAGCGCCATGCCGACCAGGAACGGCTCGGTCCCTATGTGCTGCCGCACCACCGCCAGGATGACGACCCCGCACACCGCGAGCGCGGTGAACAGCGCACCGGTGCGCACCGCCCGGCTCTCCCAGAACGGCCGCCGCGGGGCGTAGTGCCAGGAGACGGGGGCCGCCGGTACGTACATCCGCTCGTCGGACAGCCGGCCGTCGGGATGGCCGTCGGGATGGGAGTCGGGCGAGGACGAGTACGTGGCCACCTGTCGACAGTACGTGGCGACCGGCCCGCCACGCGAGGGTGTGGGACAGCGGATGCGTGTGCTGCCCCCCGCCCCAAGGCGCGCGGGCCGGCGCGTACGTGACGGGCGTCAGACCCGGGTGAACAGCAGGTCCCGCACCACGTGCCCCTTGGCGAGCCCCTGCCGCTCGAACTTCGTCATCGGCCGGAAGCCGGGCCGCGGGGCGAAACCTTCCACCGGATGGACGTTGGCCAGCTCCGGCGCCGCGCTCAGCACGTCCAGCATCTGCTCGGCGTACGGCTCCCAGTCCGTCGCGCAGTGCACGACCGCGCCTGGCCGCAGCAGCGGCACGGCCAGGGCCAGGAAGGACGGCTGGATCAGCCGCCGCTTGTGGTGCTTGGCCTTGGGCCACGGGTCGGGGAAATACACCCTCAGGCCGGACAGCGACGCGGGCGGCAGCATGTCGCGCAGCAGGACGACGGCGTCGCCGTTGGCCACCCGGACATTGGTCAGGCCGGCCCGGTCGGCGAGGGCGAGCAGATTGCCCTGGCCAGGGGTGTGCACGTCGACGGCGAGGATGCCGGTGGCCGGGTCCGCGGCGGCCATGTCCGCGGTCGCGTCGCCCATCCCGAAGCCGATCTCCAGCACGACGGGCATGGCGGACGCCCCGGACCCGCCGCCCCCGGCGGCCGGGCCGAAGAGCGCCGCCAGGTCCAGCGGGCTGCCGTCCAGCTCGACGCCCCATGTGTCCCAGTGCCGGTCGATCGCGGCGGCCTGCGCCTGCGTGACGCGGCCGCGCCGGGCGTGGAAGGAGCGGATGCGGTGCTCACCGCGCGAACCGGCCGGGTCGGCGGCGGGGCCGTCGGGGAAACGGGCGCCGGGCAGGGCGGCAGGCGCGGTGGGGGTGAAGGGTGACGTGGACACAGTGGGTCCGATTCTACGGGACGGCGCCGGTGGTCCCGGCGCAGGTCACAGCGCCGCCAGCGCCCGCCGGGCCACCTCGCGGCCGATCGGCAGGGCGGCGGTCGCGGCGGGGGAGGGGGCGTTGAGCACATGGACGAACGGGGGCGAGCCGCCGAAGCGGAAGTCGTCGACGAGGGTGCCGTCGGGCAGCACGGCCTGGGCGCGTACGCCCGCGGGCGCGGGGCGCAGGTCGGCGGCCCGCAGCGCGGGGAGCAGACGGCGGGCGTTCGCGGTGAAGGCCCGCTTCGACAGCGAGCGCAGCACCTCGCCGGCCTCCTGCCGCCAGTGCCGGCGGGCGATCCGCCAGGCACCGGGGTAGGCGGCGGTGCCGGCCAGGTCGCGCGGGCGCACGGTCCACCGGCCGTACCCCTCCCTGGCCAGCGCGGGCACCGCGTTCGGGCCGAGGTGGACGCCGCCGTGGACATCGCGGGTGAGGTGGACGCCGAGGAAGGGGAAGTCGGGGTCGGGGACGGGGTAGACCAGGCCGCGGACGAGCCCGCGGCGGGCGGGCGCCAGCTCGTAGAACTCGCCCCTGAAGGGCACGATACGCATCCCGGGGTCGTCGCCCGCGAGCCGCGCGAGGCGGTCGCTGTACAGGCCGGCGCAGTTGACCAGCACCCTGGTGCGCAGGGCGGGCGGCCCGGCGGTGCCCGCGGAGAGGGTGACCGTGCCGTCCGCCGCGCGGCCGATCGCGGCGACCCGCAGCCCGTAGCGGATCGTGCAGCCCGCGTCCTTCGCGAGGCCGGCCAGGGCCGCGGCGACCGCGCGGAAGTCGCAGATGCCGGTGGAGCCGACGTGGATCGCCGCGAGCCCGGCGACCTCCGGCTCGTGCTCGGCGATCTGCACGGGACCCAACTCCCGGACCGCGATGCCGTGTTCACGTCCGCGCTGGACGAGCGCGTGCAGCCGGGGGAGTTCGGCCTGCTCGGTGGCGACGATGAGCTTGCCGGTGACCTCGTACGGGATGCCGTGCTCGGCGCAGAAGGCCGGGGTCTCGGCGCAACCGGCCAGCGCGTAGCGGGCCTTGAGCGAGCCGGGGCGGTAGTAGATGCCGCTGTGGACGACCCCGCTGTTGCGCCCGGTCTGGTGCCGCCCGGGGCCCGCCTCCTTCTCGACCACCGCGACCCGCAGCGCGGGCGCGGCCCGGGTGAGGGCGTAGGCGGTGGAGAGGCCGACGATGCCGGCGCCGATGACGGTGACGTCGTACGGCTCGGGGCGCGTCGCTGCGCTCGCGGACATGGCGGGCCTCCTCCCGGGTGCTGGTGATCAACTTACGCGGGCGGGCAGGTCGCGGCGGGGTGTACGGGAGGTCCGCGGGGCCATGCGGCCGTACGCGGCTGCGGTCGGCGCCCCCGTACGCCGGGAGCCGTACGCGTTTCCGTACCCGCGCCAGGACGTCCTACGCCGGGGCCGCCAGCAGCGGCCGGGCGCGTTCGCGCAGCTCAAGGACACGCGGCTCGTCGTTGTACGGCTCCAGGCGGTGCAGCAGGTCGCGGACGTACTCGGTGGTGCGGGCCGAGGAGATGCGGCCCGCGACCTCGACGGCCTTCACACCCGCGGCGCACGCGGCGTCCAGATTGCCGGACTCCAGTTCGGCGACGGCCGACACGACGAGCCGCAGCCCGTGCGAGCGGACGAACTCCTCGGTCGGCTTGGCCAGCGCCTGCTCGGTGAAGCGCTGGACCTGGCGCGGGATGCGCAGGTCGCGGTAGCACTCGGCCGCGTCGGCGGCGAGCCGGTCGTAGGAGTAGAAGCCGAGCCAGCTCGGGTCCGCGTCGCCCTCCCTGGCCCGTTCGAGCAGCGCCTCCGCGGCGGCGAGCGAGGCCCCGCAGGCCGCCGCCTCGCCGGCCTTGGCGTGGGCGCGGGCCTCGACCAGGTGGAAGAAGCTCATGGTGCGGGCGGTCGCCAGGCCCCGGTTGCGCTCCAGGGCGGCCTGGGCCAGGTCGACGCCCTCGTCGGCGAAGTTGCGGTACGTGGCCTGCAGCGACATCGACGCGAGGACGTACCCGCCGAGCGGGACGTCCGCGGCGGCGCGGGCCAGCCGCAGCGCCTGGATGTAATACCGCTGGGCGGCCTCCTGCTGGCCGGTGTCGAAGGCCATCCAGCCGGCCAGCCGGGTCAGTTCCGCGGTGGCGCCGAAGAGCGCGCGGCCGACGTCGTCGCTGTACGAGCCGAGCAGCAGCGGCGCCGCCTCGACCCGCAGGCACTCGGGCACCATGCCGGAACGCCAGTCGCCGCCGCCGTACTTGGAGTCCCAGCGGCGGGCGTCCTCGGCGGCCTCGCGGAGCTTGGAGACATCGGTGTGCCCGACGTGCGCCATGCCCGGAGCGGGCGCGTGCCGTGCGACCGTCGCGTCCGCGGGAGTGATCAGCCAGCGCGACGCGGGCGTCACATACGCGCTCACTGCGAAAGATCCGGCCAAACTCTGCCAGATTCCGGAACCTCCGGGGCCGCGCCGCCCCACGAGGTCCAGCCGCCACAGGTCGGTGGCCGATTTCACCGCCTCGCCGACGTCGCGCGGGAAGGCGAGGCCGACCTCGGGCGCCGGATCGGCGTCGGCGAGACCTATCTCGTGCAGCGGCACCGGGCGACCGAGCTTGCTGGCGATCGCGGCGGCGATCAGATGGGGTGCGGCGCCCTGCGGCACCATGCCCTTGGCCACCCAGCGGGCGACCGATGTCTTGTCATAGCGCAGCGTCAGACCGCGTTGCGCGCCCAGATCGTTGACCCGGCGGGCGAGTCCGGCGTTGCTGATGCCGGCCAGGCCGAGCAGGGTGCCGAGTTTCTCGTTCGGCCCGCGGTGTTCTCTGTTCACTGCGGTTCACCTCGTGATGCCGCTGGGGGGCAGGCCGCCGGGCCTGGTCTGTTGTCGGGGTGCGGGGGTCACCCTTCCCTGGAGCCCGATTCAGCCACCGCGGGCGCCTGTCGGCGGCGAGCGCGGTGTCTGGGCCGGATATCCGAGCCACACGTACGGGTGCGAACCGGATGCACCCAGCGTAGTTCGCCGCCTCCCGACCGTTAAGGGTCTCGTGTCGGATGGCGCGAATCCAGCCCCTTACCGGAACGTGTTCCTTACGGGGAAAGCGCCCCGCCGGCCCATCCCGTGAAGATCGGATGACTCGCCTCCCGCGATCGCCCGCGGTCGCCCGCGGGGGGTTGCGGAGGCGCTTGGCGCGTGCTCCCGGTATATGTGGCTGTGCGCCCGCCTGTGCGCTCTGTGCCGTACCGGCTGCGGGCGGTTGCATATGAGCCGTGGGTTGGCCCGCGCTTCCGCCAGGCGGCTATGGCGGGGTGCGGCGGGCCAGCGAGTTCCGCCGCCACAATCCCCGCGGGTGGCGGACCGGCCCGGGGGGCGTTGAATCGCTTCCCGGGCCGTGTGTTGTGCGCGGGCCGCCCGCCTCGCCGGGGCGCTGTGGCGCCGATTCGGGCGCCGTGCGCGTCGGTTGACGGTACGGAGAGTGTGTTTTTCCCCGGTCGTCCGGGACTTGCGCGGGCCGTCCCGATCGGCCCCGGCGGCTGGTCCGCACCGTCCGGGACGGAGATCCGCGGCGGAAAACGATCGTCGCCGGCGGACCCTGTCGCGCGGCATATCACCTCCGGCATGTGCCGCGGCCCCGCCAAAACTTTGGCGCGAACCCGACGTTTCGGCCGGGGGCCCTCTTCCGGGTGAAGTTGCCGTCCGCAACGCCCCGATTGCGCACCTATGACGGTTGTCGCTGCTGTTGATCTGTGCCCCGTGCGTCACGCGGGACCGCTGTCCGGCGCACGAACCGGCGCACCCGGGAACACCCGTGCGCCTCCTTGCGCGCGTCCACGTGGCAGCATGGTCTTTCGGACGTCAGACGTGGTGGCACGGCGGGGCGAGGCGCGCGCGAGCAAGCGGTGGGCCGAGCCCGCGCATCGGCTGTCCACAGCCTGTGGAGGCGACGATGCGGTGGTTGGTGGGGTGGAGCAGTGCCACCGCGGGTCCCGTTGCCGGCAACGGGGGCCAGACGCTGCTGCCGGTCGGCGCCCAGCTCCTGTGGGGTGACGCCGATCCGCTGTGGGCGGTGGGCGACTGGCGCCCCGACGAGGTCAGGGTCGTGCACGCGGACCCCTCGGGCCCGGGCGCCGCGTACGGGAGTTCGAGCGCCACCGGCCGCGGACCGTACGGCTCGGGCGCGAACGGGAGCGCGTACGGCGGCGGTTACGGCTCAGGGACACTCGGCGGCTACGGTTCGGGCTCCCGCGGGAACGGCGGCACGGGCGGCGGGTCGCAAGGCGTCGCGCGGCTCGCGGTGCTCGGGCGGTGCGGCGCCAGCGACGCGGAATTGCGACTGGGACTCGTCGCCGCCCGCGGCGGTGCACTGCGGCATGTGACGGCCTGGCCCGGCAGTTACACCGCCGTCCTGCAGCTCGGCCGCCGCATCACGGTGCTGGGCGACCTCGCCGGTGCCAGGCCGGTCTTCCACACCCGCTTCTCGCGCGGCACGGCCTACGCCACCGCCGCGCTGCCGCTCGCCGACCTCATCGAGGCCGGGCTCGACGTCACCCACCTCGCCGCGATGCTCGCCTGCCCCGACGCGCCCGAAGCGCTCGGCGACGGCACGCCGTATCTCGGCGTGCGGCGCGTCCCGCCGGGCCACGCGCTGACCCTGCGCGAGGGCGCCCCCGAGATCACCGGCTACGAGCCCACCACCTCACTCGCCGTCGGCCACCAGCCGGCCACCGCCGCCGACGCGGACGCCGCCATCGCCGCGATACGGGACGCGCTCGTCGAGGCGGTACGGTCGCGGCTCGCACAGCCGCGGTTCGTGCCCGACATGGGCGCCGGGGCGGACGCGTGGGGCGACGGGCCGACGCCCGCGCCCGGGATCGGCGCCGACCTCTCCGGCGGCAGCGCCTCCGCCACGCTGGCGCTGCTCGCCGCCGGACTTCCCGGCATGCCCGGCACACTGCCGGGCGCGCCCGGCTCGCTGGCCGGCGAACGCCTGCTCGCCGTCACCTTCAACGACCTCACCGCAGGCGGACTCCCGTTGCGGGACGGCGAGTTGGCCCGGGCCGGCGAACTCGCCGCCGACCCGCGGCTGCGGCACGTCGTCGTACCCGGCGGTGAAGAGTCGCTGCCCTACGCCGACTTGACCGGCGGCGCGCCCGTACCGCTCACCGACGAGCCCGGCCCCTCGCTGATCGTCGCCGAACGCCACCGGCGCAGGCTCGCCGCGGGCGGCGCCGACCACCTCATCGGCTTCGGCGCCCGGCAGGTGCTCGACGCGCATCCCGCGCGGCTCGCCGACCTGCTCATGGACCGGCGCCGGCGCCATCTCGTACGGCCGGTCGCCGCGTTGGCCCGTGCGGGCGGCTCTTCCGCGGCCGGGCCTGCGGTCCTCGTGCCCTTCACGGTGCCGATCACCGTCTACCGGGCGGCGCGGCGGCTGGCCCGCACCCCGTATCAACAGGGTGTGGAGGACGCCGCCGCCCGGCTGCTGCGGTACGCCTCCGGCGCGGGCGGCGCCGCGTCCTTCGGCCGTTCCGGCGGCCTCGACGGTTTCGGCGGCTCCGACGGTTTCGGCGGCTCGGACGGCCCGATCGGGGCGTCGCTCGCCGCGATGGCCTGGGTGCGTCCGGGGCCGGCCGCCCGGTGGCTCACCGGGGAAGCGCTTGCGGAGGTGTCCGTCCGGCTCCAGGAAGCGGCCAGGCGGCCCTGGCCGATCGAACGGCCCGGCGAGCGGCGGGCCCGCGCCGCGCTCGCCCGGCACGCCGCCGACTTCCGCGTCCTGGAGCAGGCCGCCGCCGTCCCCAGCCAGCGTCTGCACGCGCCCTACCTCGACAACGCCGTCGTGCGCGCCGCCCGCGCCCTCCCCGGCGCCCTGCGGGTACGGCCCGGCGCCCGCGCCGACATCCTGGGCGACGTGCTGGCCAGCGCCGGTGTGCGCGTACTCCCCGCCGGGTGGGGCGCCGCGTCCCACTCCTCGGCGTCCGCGGCTGCCGCCAGGGCCGGGATGCGGGCCGCGATCGACCCGCTGGTCGAGCTGTTCGAGGCGCCGCTGCTGGCGGACGCGGGGCTGGTGGACGCGAGGGTGGTCCGGGGGGCGTTGCGGGCGGCGGCGCAGGCGGGCGCGACGTCGCCTCTGGACGGGCTGGGGGAGCTGGTGGCCGTCGAGCTGTGGCTGCGGCGGTTGCTGGCGCGGCGGGGGTCGTGCTGGACCGGTACGGAGTCGCCTGGGCGGCGGGCGGTTGCCGGCGGGGTGCAGCGGCTCTCTCTGTGAGGGGGTTCGGCCGGCCGGTTGGCCGGCTGTGCGCTTTTCGGTGCGCTTGGCGTGGGTGGGTGGGGTCGGTGCCGCTCCCCTCCCGGTACGGGTCCCGCACGGCGGCTACCACCTGTGGCTGCGCCTGCCGGACGGCACCGACGAGGCCGCTCTCGCCACCGCCGCCCTGCACGCCGGGGTCGCCGTCACCCCCGGCCGCCCGTACTACCCCGCCGAGCCCTCCGCCCCGCATCTGCGGCTCAGCTACATCAGCGCGGTGAGCGCCGAGCAGCTGCGGGAGGGCGTCCACCGGCTGCGGCAGGCATACGATCGGGCCGCGCCGGCATGCCGCAGAATGGACGCCGGGGGCGAAGGGAGTACGCGGTGACCGTATGGGACGACGTGGTCGGCCAGCCACATGTGGTGGCCGAGCTGTCCGCTGCCGCGGCGGACGCCGACGCGCTCGTGACGTCGGGCGCCGCCGGGGCGCGTATGACCCATGCCTGGCTCTTCACCGGCCCCCCTGGCTCGGGCCGAGCCACCGCCGCCCGCGCCTTCGCCGCCGCGCTCCAGTGCGTGAGCCCGGACCGCGCGCTGGGCGCCGCCCCGGGGTGCGGCTTCTGCGACGGCTGCCACACGACGATGGTCGGTACGCACGCCGACGTCGAGTTCGTCCGCACCGACCTGCTGTCCATCGGCGTCAAGGACACCCGCGACCTGGTGCGGCGCGCAACGCTGTCCCCGGCGGGCGGCCGCTGGCAGGTGATCGTGCTGGAGGACGCCGACCGGCTGACCGAGGGCGCGGCCAACGTCCTGCTCAAGGGGGTCGAAGAACCGGCGCCGCGTACGGTGTGGCTGCTGTGCGCCCCCTCGGTGGAGGACGCCCTGCCCACCATCCGCTCGCGCTGCCGGCTGCTCAGCCTGCGTACACCGTCCGTGGAGGCCGTCGCGGACGTGCTGACCCGGCGGGACGGCATCGAGCCGCGCCTCGCGGCGGAGGTGGCGCGGGCCACCCAGGGCCATATCGACCGGGCGCGGCGGCTGGCCACCGACGAGTCGGCCCGGGAGCGCCGGGCCACGGTGCTGCGGGTGCCGCTGCGGGTCGCCGACATCGGCGGGTGCCTGCGCGCGGCGCAGGAACTCGTCGACGCCGCGTCCGAGGACGCCAAGGCCGTCGCCGAAGGGGTGGACGCCAAGGAGACCGAGGAGATGCGGGCCGCTCTCGGCGCGGCGGCGGGCGCGGGCAGCCGGATGCCGCGGGGCACGGCGGGCGTGATGAAGGATCTCGCCGACCGCCAGAAGCGCCGCTCGACCCGTACCCAGCGCGACTCCCTCGACCTGGCCCTCACCGACCTCGCCTCCTTCTACCGCGATGTGCTCACCGTCCAGTTCGGTACGGGCGAGCGCATCGCCAATACCGAGGTCGGCGACGGTATCCGGAAGATCGCCGCCGCCTCCCGCCCCGAGCACAGCCTGCGCCGCATCGAGGCGGTGCTCGCCTGCCGCGACGCCCTCGACTGCAACGTCGCCCCTCTCCTGGCCGTCGAGGCCATGACGCTCGCCCTGCGTGCGGGGTGAGGGCTGGGCCAGCGGGCGGGGTGAGCTTTTCCCTGCGGGCCGGCTGAGCCCTGCCCTGCGGGCGGGGCGACGACTCTGCCCTGCGGGCTGGGGTGACGGTTTCGCCCTGCGGCCGACTGGTCCTCGCCTTCCGGCCCGGCTGGAGCCGGCCTCCCGGCCCGGCTGACGCTGACCGTCCGGGCCGGCCGGCCCGGGACCCGCGCCGGCGGGCGCTCGCCCCGGCCCAGCTCTCGCCCGGGAGCCGGGTCGGCCGGCGGGTGGACCTCCCCACTGGTCGACCCGAACCGCAGCCCCCACGGCAGTGGCAACGTGGCGTTCGGGTGATCGCGGGGCGGTGACCGTAACGGCAGCCGGGGCTGGGGCGGTCGCCGTTGCAAGGTGCTGGCAGTGGTCCTGCCCGCTTGCCGTGTCCCCGCGGGGCCGCAGCCGTCCCGAAGGGTTGCCGTGGCTGACGTCGTGTGGACCGTACTGATCGTGCTGGCCGGTGCCGCGGCCGTACTGCTCGGGCATCGGGCACTGCGGCACTGGTGGGCCGAGCGGGCCGGGCGGGCGTACGAGCTGCCCGAGGACCGTACCGGCACCGCTGTGCGGGCAGGGGCAGCCGGGGCCGCGGCGCTGCTGGCCGCGGCGCTGTCCGTACCGTTGCTCGGCGGCGGGCAGGCGCCGGCCGGCACAGCGGCAGCAGCGCCCGCAGCCGCACACGCGCCCGTCGTCGTACCGTCGCAGCCGGCCCGTACGCCGGAACCGGCTCCGCTGCCGCCCGAGGTGCGTACCCTCGGGCACCCCTCGGGCGGCACCCTCGACCAGCTTCGGGACGGCACCCGGGTGTGGCTCCCGCCGCGTTACGCCTCACCGCAGGCGGCCCGCGTCGGCTTCCCCGTCGTCCTCGCCCACCTGCCCGCCGCCGCGGACGCGGACCTCTACGCCGGGTTCGCCCTCGCCCTGCACCGCCGGCTCGCCGACCCCTTCGTCCTCGTGCTGCCCGTCGACTGCGCCCATGACTCCGCCGCCCTCGCCGAGGTCACGCGGCACTACCGCGTGCTGGCCGCCCGCGCCACCACCGGCATCATCGGGGCCGGCGCCGCCGCCCCTTGCGCCGTGCGCGAAGCACTCGCCACCACAGGCCGTTACGCCGCCGCTGCCGGGATCTCCGGTCTGTATCCACACCTTGCCCCCGCTCCACCGCCGCACCCCTCCTTGCTGCTCGCCACCGCCACCGGTGAGACCGCCGCGCACACCGCCGCCCTGCGGCTGCGCGCCGCCCTGCACCCGCGCCGCGACGAGGTGCGCGTCATCGACGGCATCGCCGCACACCGCCAGCTCTTCGCCCTGGTCGCGGGCTATCTGACGGAGAAACTCGCCAGCCCCGCCAAGGTCACCGTCCTGCCGCCGGCCCCGGCCCCGGTATCTCCCACATCCCC
>NZ_JAJSYW010000214.1:0-3393 GCF_036815005.1 Streptomyces sp. IBSBF 2435
CCACCACCCCCGCCGCCCCGACCGGGGCCGCCGACGCCCCGCAGGGCCGCACCGGGCAGCCCATCTCGCTGCCGCGGTGGTCGGCCTTCCAGGGCGTCCCCGCAGCGGGCGTCCGGCTGGTCGGCGGCCCGCGCGCGCTCGTCGCGGACGGCGCCACCTATGTCTTCGCCCGCGGCCAGGACAAGAACGTCTGGTACGTGGTCCGCGACGGCTCCGGTTACGGCCCGTGGCACAAGCTCAGCGGGATAAGCGTCGCCGACGACCCGGCCGCGGTCTCCGCCAAGGCCGGCCGGATCGACCTGTTCGCGCTCGGCACCGACGGCCTGCTCTACCGCAGGACCATGACCGGCGGCCACTGGAGCTCCTGGTCCCAGGTCGACGAGCGCACCCACTTCGACGCCGCCCCCGCCGCCGCCTCCTCCGCGCCCGGCCGGATCGACCTGGTCGGCCGGGTCGGCGGCGACCTGGTGACCGCCTCGCTGGTCGGCACCCGCTGGAACGCCTGGGCGGTCGTCCCCACCGCAGGCCGTATCACCGCCGCCCCCGCCCTGGTCTCCCGGGCCCACGGCACCCTGGACGCCTTCGTCGTGCGCAAGGCCGACGGCGCCGTGCTCCAGCTCCCGTACTCCGGCGGCGCCTGGCGGCCCGCCGCGGTCGTGCAGGGTCTCGACGCCACCGCCCGCCCCGACGCGGTCGCCGCGGGGGGCCGGCTGTACGCCTTCGCGTCCGGCGGCCAGGCCGCGGTCTCCCCGGACGCGGACTGGTCGGCCGCCCCGCTGCCGGGCACCTCCACCGCCCTGGGCGCGGCGGCAGCGTCGCCGCACACGCTGGAGATCTTCACCCGTACCTCGTCCGGCACCCTCAGCCGGGCGACGGCGTCGGTGTGACGGCCGCCGTCCACCCCGTACGGCGGCATGATCGCCGCAGTGACGGCGTGATGTCGCCACACGACCGGGGCAGTAGGTTTCGGCCAGCCGGTACGCTGGACCCGTGGCAATCGTCGATGTATCCGAAGAGCTGAAATCCCTGTCCTCGACCATGGGGTCGATCGAGGCCGTCCTCGACCTCGACCGGATGCGGAACGACATCGCCGCGCTTGAGGAGCAGGCCGCCGTGCCGTCCCTGTGGGACGACCCGGAAAGCGCGCAGAAGATCACCAGCCGGCTCTCCCACCTCCAGGCCGAGCTGCGCAAGGTCGAGGCGCTGCGCGGCCGTATCGACGACCTCGCCGTCCTGTTCGAGCTGGCCGAGGCGGAGGACGACGCCGACACCCGCACCGAGGCCGAGGCGGAGCTGGAGGCGGTCCGCAAGTCGCTGGACGAGATGGAGGTCAGGACCCTGCTGTCGGGCGAGTACGACGCCCGCGAGGCCCTGGTCAACATCCGCGCCGAGGCCGGCGGCATCGACGCGGCGGACTTCGCCGAGCAGCTCCAGCGGATGTATCTGCGCTGGGCCGAGCGCCACGGCTATTCCACCGAGGTCTACGAGACCTCCTACGCGGAGGAGGCCGGCATCAAGTCGACCACCTTCGTCGTCAAAGCCCCCTACGCGTACGGCACCCTGTCCGTCGAGCAGGGCACCCACCGGCTGGTGCGGATCTCCCCCTTCGACAACCAGGGCCGCCGCCAGACGTCCTTCGCCGGCGTCGAGGTGCTGCCGGTCGTCGAGCAGAGCGACCACGTCGAGATCGACGAGTCGGAACTGCGTGTCGACGTGTACCGCGCCTCGGGCCCCGGCGGCCAGGGCGTCAACACCACCGACTCCGCTGTCCGTATCACCCACATCCCCACCGGCATCGTGGTCTCCTGCCAGAACGAGCGCTCCCAGATCCAGAACAAGGCCAGCGCCATGAACGTCCTCCAGGCCAAGCTGCTCGAACGCCGCCGCCAGGAGGAGCAGGCCCTGATGGACTCCCTCGGCAAGAGCGACGGCGGCAACTCCTGGGGCAACCAGATGCGTTCGTACGTGCTGCACCCGTACCAGATGGTCAAGGA
This sequence comes from Streptomyces sp. IBSBF 2435, assembly GCF_036815005.1. Lineage (NCBI taxonomy): Bacteria > Bacillati > Actinomycetota > Actinomycetes > Kitasatosporales > Streptomycetaceae > Streptomyces > Streptomyces sp. IBSBF 2435. The sequence goes on from NZ_JAJSYW010000214.1 coordinate 1,995, forward strand.
CCTGCGCACCGACCACGAGGTCGGCAATCCGCAGGGCGTCCTCGACGGTGACATCGACGGCTTCATCGAGGCGGGCATCCGCTGGCGCAAGTCCCGTGAGAAGACCGCGGCTTGAGCCGTACGTGACGTCGCTCATGTCACAGACCTGTGGAGAAGTGCCGGGCGGACCGGGATGAACCGTACATCATGTGCTTAATGCCCTTGACGGTCCCGGCGAAAGCCGCGAGGGTGATGCGCGGCATGCGCATGTTGAGGCGTCAGCGCACGGGGGCGAGCGTTGAAGATTCCCTCCAGTGACACACCCTCACCTTGGCTGCGCAGCCCGAAGCAGACATCTACTGGGGGTACTTGACTCATGAGCAAGCGCAACACGCGGCTGCGTGTCGCCCGCATCGCCGCGGCGGCCGTCATCGCCGGCGGCGCCTCCCTGACGGCCATGGGCGCGGCCCAGGCCGTCACGAACGACAGTTCCTCGAAGCCCCTCGTCCACTCGCTGGACGAGGGCACGATCAGCGGTACGTCGGAAGGCACGAGCCAGGGCACGTCCGAGGGGACGTCCGAAGGGACGTCGACCGGCACGTCCGAGGGCACGTCGACCGGCACGTCCGAGGGCACGTCGACCGGTACGTCGGAGGGCACCTCGACGGGTACGTCGCAGGGGACGTCCGAGGGGACGTCGACCGGCACGTCCGAGGGCACGTCGACCGGTACGTCGGAGGGCACCTCGACGGGTACGTCGCAGGGGACGTCCGAGGGGACGTCGACCGGCACGTCCGAGGGCACGTCGACCGGTACGTCGGAGGGTACGTCGCAGGGCACGTCCACGGGTACGTCGGAGGGCACCTCGACGGGCACGTCCACCGGTACGTCGGAGGGCACCTCGACCGGTACGTCCACGGGCACCTCGACGGGCACCTCGACCGGTACGTCCACGGGCACCTCCACCGGTACCTCGACGGGCACGTCGACCGGCGCCTCCGCCGGAACCTCGCAGGGCACGTCCACCGGCTCCACCAGCGGCAACACGGGTGGTCCGACGTCGACCCCGACGTCGCCGGGCGGCAAGAACCCCGACGGCAACAACAACACCTGCACCCTGACCGGGGACAGCCTCGACTGCGGTAACAACAACACCGGCACCGACAACACGCAGCAGGTCCCGCAGGGCGACACCACGAGCCAGCTCGCCGAGACCGGTTCGAACGGCACCACCTTCCTCCTGATCGGCGCCGCCACTCTGATCGCGGGCGGCATCGGCTTCCGCCTGACCCCGCGTCTGGCCAACCGCCGCAACGCCGCCTGACGGCACATCGGCACGTAACAGGTGCGGGGGGGGGGGGGGGGGGGGGGGGGGGCCCCGCCCCCGTTGTTTTGGCGGGGCCCGGCCGCCGGGATTTAA
>NZ_JAJSYW010000214.1:3403-11408 GCF_036815005.1 Streptomyces sp. IBSBF 2435
CCCCCCCCCCCCCCGCCCCCCGCCGCCCCCCCCCCGGGGGGCCCCCCCCCCCCCCCCCCCCCCCCCCCCCCCGCCCTCTTGTATTCGGCGCGTCCTCGGCCTGGTGATTCACCAATCGACGTGACCTCGGAATATCCACCGGGAGAGTCGCGCCGGAAGGACTCAGCCCGCCGAGGGGAAACTCCGTAAGGAGCCTGCCGCACCCGCCGCAGGGTCATGGGCAGGTAAAGGGAAAAGTGCCCAGTGTGCGGAAAAAGGTGCCGGAAGCGCGCCGCTCAGGTCACGCCGTGGCGTGTTCGACGACCAGGACGACGGCCAGGAGCGCGATCAGCAGGGCGATCAAGGTCGCGGGGGATATGGAGGACCAGCCGGGCTCCTGCTCCATGCGGGCACGGTTCGCGCGGCATACGGGGCAGCGGCCTTCGGCCACCGGGCCGGAACAGTTCGCGCACACCAGCCGGTCGACTGTCATGGTGATCTCCTCATTCCGTCCGGTGAACGGACCCGGTGGGTGAATCGTTCCCGAGGGGGTGCGCTCTGGTCCTGGGGGCGGCACCGCGTACGCACTGTCCACTGTGCCAGGTTCCCGGGCTCGGTGCGCCCGGGGGTGTGGGAGCGGGGAATGACGGGCTTGCCCGGTTATGCCCTGTGGGACGGCCCACCAACCCGGTACGACGACTGCGCACGGCTTGCCCGGTCGCGTAGTGTCGCCCTCATCCCCTGTCCGCTCACCCCGCAAACCCCTGGTGCGAACGTGATCCGATTCGACAACGTCACCAAGACCTACCCCAAGCAGAACCGTCCCGCGCTGCGGGATGTGTCGCTGGAGATCGAGAAGGGTGAGTTCGTCTTCCTGGTCGGCTCATCGGGCTCGGGCAAGTCGACGTTCCTGCGGCTCATCCTGCGTGAGGAGCGGACCGACACCGGCATGGTGCATGTGCTCGGCAAGGACCTGAACCGGCTGTCGAACTGGAAGGTCCCGCACATGCGGCGCCAGCTCGGCACGGTCTTCCAGGACTTCCGGCTGCTGCCCAACAAGACGGTCGCCCAGAACGTCGCCTTCGCCCTCGAAGTGATCGGCAAGGCCCGCGGCACCATCCGCAAGACCGTGCCCGAGGTGCTGGACCTGGTCGGCCTGGCCGGCAAGGAGGACCGGATGCCGGGCGAGCTGTCCGGCGGTGAGCAGCAGCGGGTGGCGATCGCCCGGGCGTTCGTCAACCGGCCCATGCTGCTGATCGCCGACGAGCCGACCGGAAACCTCGACCCGCAGACGTCGGTCGGCATCATGCGGCTGCTGGACCGTATCAACAGGACCGGCACCACCGTGGTGATGGCCACCCACGACCAGAACATCGTCGACCAGATGCGCAAGCGCGTCATCGAACTGGAGAAGGGGCGGCTGGTTCGCGACCAGTCGCGCGGTGTCTACGGCTACCAGCACTGACCGCCGGCCGTACGACACAGTCCCCCTTCCGAAAGGAACCTCGACCCCCATGCGCCTCCAGTTCTTCCTGTCGGAGATCGGCGTCGGCCTCCGGCGCAACCTCACGATGACCTTCGCCGTGATCATCTCCGTGGCGCTCTCGCTCGCCCTCGCCGGCGGCGCCCTGCTCGCCAACAAGCAGGTCGACTCGATGAAGGGCTACTGGTACGACAAGGTCCAGGTCACCGTCTACATGTGCAACAAGAGCGACGCGGGTTCGACGCCCAGCTGCGCCAAGGGCGCGGTGACCGACGACCAGAAGGCCCAGATCCTCGCGGACCTCAAGAAGCTCCCGATCGTGGAGAAGGTCTACTACGAGAGCGCCGAAGGCGCGTACAAGAACTACGAGCAGCAGTTCAAGAACTCGCCGATGGCCGCGTCCATCACGCCGGACCAGATGCCGGAGAACTACCGGGTCAAACTCAAGGACCCGACGAAGTTCACCGTCATCGCCAGCGCCTTCCAGGGGCGCCCCGGCGTGCAGTCGGTGGAGGACCAGCGGGCGGTGCTGAAGAACCTCTTCTCGCTGCTCGGCGGCATGACCAAGGCGGCCTACGTGGTGCTGGCCTTCATGCTGACCGTCGCGATGCTGCTGATCATCAACACCGTGCGCGTGTCGGCGTTCAGCCGTCGCCGGGAGACCGGCATCATGCGCCTGGTGGGCGCGTCCAGCTTCTACATCCAGATGCCGTTCATCATGGAGGCCGCCTTCGCGGGCCTGGTCGGCGCCGCCGTCGCCTGCGTGATGCTGCTCGGCGGCCGGTACTTCATGATCGACGCCGGCCTCAAGCTCCAGGAGAAGATCCCGCTGGTGTCCTTCCTCGGCTGGGACTCGGTCGTCCAAGTGCTGCCGCTGGTGCTGCTGATCGGCTTCCTGATGCCGGCGTTCGCCGCGTTCATCGCGCTGCGGCGGTACTTGAGGGTCTGACGGGCGCGGTCCCGGCCGGTCTTGGGCCCGCCGGGCCCAGTTGGGCACGGGACGCACCGGCGGTCGTCGTATCTTTCCGACCACGCCCGTTTCTGGCCTAGACTTCCGGCCATGTCCGGCCCGTTGCTGTTCGGGACGCCCCGCCGCATCCGCCGCGGGGCCACCCTGGCGTTGGTCTTCGGCACCATGCTCGCCACCGGCGCCGCCGCGGGCAGCCTGGCGGAACCCCAGCAGCGCGCCAGGACGCGTATCGCGGCGGCCTCCACGGCCGACACGGGCCCGGGCGGCGCCAACCCGGCCCGTACGGGCGGTGCGAGCAGCGGCGGCGACGCCAAGAGCGGCGCGCAGAAGGCGTCCGGCGACCGCGTAACGGTCGACACCGAGCGCATCGCCCAGGAGATCGCCCAGGGCAAGGTCGGCGCGACGGCCGTGCAGAAGCTGGTCAGCCGCAGCGGTGACCGCTGGTCGTCCTTCTACACCGCGCAGGAGTACGCGGGCCTCCAGGAGGCGCTGGACGGGCGTTATGTGGGCGTCGGGCTGTGGGTGCGGCGGATCGACGCCGGCCTCGTCCAGATCGCCCGGGTGCAGTCGGACAGCCCCGCGCAGCGGGCCGGTATCCGGGTCGGCGACGTGCTCGACTCCATCGACGCGACCCGATGTACGGGCCTGGCGGTCACCGAGGTGGTCGCCGACCTGCGTGGCGACAACGTACCGGGCAGCACCGTGACCCTCGGAGTGCGGCGCGCGGACCGCCGGTGGACCGTCACCATGCAGCGCGCCACGCTCGACACCGAGGCGGTCACCGTCAGCAGCCCCAGCGGCCCTGACGGCCCCACCGACATCGCCATCGACGCCTTCACACAGGGCACGGGCAAGCAGGTGCGGGCCGCCGTACGGTCAGCCAGGCACGGCGTGATGCTCGACCTGCGCGGCAATTCCGGCGGCCTGGTCCAGGAGGCCGTCGCCGTGGCGTCCGCCTTCCTCGACGGCGGCCTGGTCGCCACCTACGACGTGCACGGGCGCCAGCAGGCGCTGTACGCGGCGGCCGGCGGCGACACCGAGGAGCCGCTGGTCGTCCTGGTGGACGGCGGCACCATGAGCGCGGCCGAAATGCTGGCCGGGGCGCTCCAGGACCGCGGCCGGGCGGTGGTCGTCGGCTCGCGCACCTTCGGCAAGGGCTCGGTCCAGATGCCCAGCACACTGCCCGACGGCTCGGTCGCCGAGCTGACCGTCGGCCACTACAGCCTGCCCGACGGCCGCGGGGTCGACGGCCGCGGCGTCGAGCCGGACGTGCAGGTGGCCGCGGGCGACGACGCGGCGGCCGAGGCGCGCGAAGTAATCGCTGGCCTCGGGACCCCCTCCTAGTGGGACAATGACGGGGCTATGGCAAAAGAGACCGGTCGCAAGATCATCGCGCAGAACAAGAAGGCGCGGCACGATTACCTGATCCTCGACACGTACGAGGCGGGCCTGGTGCTCACCGGCACCGAGGTCAAGTCGTTGCGCATGGGCCGCGCGTCGCTCGTCGACGGCTTCGCCCAGCTCGACGGCGGCGAGGCGTGGCTGCACAATGTGCACATTCCCGAGTACACCCAGGGCACCTGGACCAACCACTCGGCGCGCAGGAAGCGCAAGATGCTCCTGCACCGCGCCGAGATCGAGAAGCTGGTTCACAAGACCCAGGAGACCGGCCACACCATCGTGCCGCTCGTCCTGTACTTCAAGGACGGCCGGGTGAAGGTCGAGATCGCGGTCGCGAAGGGCAAGAAGGAGTACGACAAGCGCCAGACGCTGCGGGAGAAGCAGGACCGCCGCGAGTCCGACCGCGTGATGTCCGCGGCTCGCCGCCGCCAGCGCGCCTGACCACACGGTCACGCCGCCCTTGCGCACCGGTACGTGCCGATGCGCCCGCTTGTGCGGCGGCCCGAGGGCCGTCCGGGGGAATACGCTGGCCGTGCCGGGCGCTGATCACGTACGATGGAGACAGCCGCGCCGGGCCATGGTGAGTCCGGTGTGCACCTTGAAAACACCACATGGGGATGATCGGTTTCGACTGGGGATGTCGAAGCAGGGGAAGCGAGCCGAGGAAGCGGCAATGATCTCGTTAACCATATGTCGCAAACAATAATCGCCAACACCAAGCGCGATGCCTCCGAGTCCTACGCTCTCGCTGCCTAATAAGCAGCTAGCGTAGGTCTCATACGGAGTGTCAGCCCGGGGGTGATCCCGACCCGGATCCTGGCATAATCTAGGGATCTAAACTTTCAGGACCGGTCACGGGTCCTGGAAGGAAATCAAACAGTGACTGGGCCCGTCGGCGGCTTGTCCGCGTGACTGCCGGGGCCGAGAAAAGCACAGCGGACTGCGCTCGGAGAAGCCCTGTTTCCGCACCACAGGACGCGGGTTCGATTCCCGCCATCTCCACCATCCCATGCGCCGGACGGCGCCCCTCGTAGCGAGGGGCGCCGTTTGGCGTTTGGGGCGTCCTCACAGCGGTCGGGCGGGACGAATGAGTGCATGGTTGCGCTCGTGTCACCTCGGGGAACGGGGCAGTAACGCGTCGTTCCTAGGGTCGGGGCGACAGCAGGCGGAGCGGTGGGCACAGGTCACAGGGAGGCGCCATGAGTCGATGGGCAAGCCGGTGGATCGAGCGGTGGGACCCCGAGGACGAGCGGTTCTGGGACGAGGGCGGGGGCAGGCGGGTCGCGCTGCGCAATCTGGTCTTCTCCGTGCTGTCCGAGCACATCGGCTTCTCCATCTGGAGCCTGTGGTCGGTGATGGTGCTGTTCATGGGGCCCGAATACCACGTGGACCCAGCAGGGAAGTTCTTCCTGGTCGCGATGCCGACCCTGGTCGGCGGGGTGCTGCGGGTGCCGTACACCTTCGCGGTGGCGAGATTCGGCGGCCGTAACTGGACGATCGCCAGCGCCCTGCTGCTCCTGGTGCCGACCGTCACCGCGGCCGTCCTGATGAAGCCCGGCGTCTCCTACACCACGCTCATGGCGGTCGCGGCGCTCACCGGGGTCGGCGGCGGCAACTTCGCCTCCTCCATGACCAACATCAACTCCTTCTACCCGCTGCGGGAGAAGGGCTGGGCTCTCGGCCTCAACGCCGGGGGCGGCAATCTCGGCGTCGCCGCGATCCAGCTGATCGGCCTGCTGGTCATCGCCACCGCCGGCGCCGCCCACCCGCGGGTCGTGCTCGCCGTCTACATCCCGCTCATCGTGGTCGCCGCCGTACTGGCCGCGCTGTACATGGACAACCTGACCGCGGTCAGGAACGACACCGGGGCCGCGATCGACGCCGCGAAGGACCCGCACACCTGGATCATGTCGGTCCTCTACACCGGCACCTTCGGCTCCTTCATCGGCTACAGCTTCGCCTTCGGCCTGGTGTTGCAGAACCAGTTCGGCCGCACCCCGCTGCACGCGGCCTATCTGACGTTCATCGGACCGCTGCTCGGCTCGCTGATCCGGCCGCTCGGCGGCCGGCTCGCCGACCGCTTCGGCGGCGGGCGGATCACGCTGTGGACTTTCCTGGCCATGGCAGCCGCCACCGGGGCCGTCGTCATGGCCTCCGAGCAGAAGTCGCTCGGCCTCTTCCTGCCCGGCTTCATCGTGCTGTTCGCGCTCAGCGGCCTCGGCAACGGGTCCACATACAAGATGATCCCCGGCATATTCCACAAGAAGGCCGAGGCCAGGGGGCTCACCGGGGAGGACGCGGCGGCGTACGGGCGGCGGCTGTCCGGCGCGTCGATGGGCCTGATCGGCGCGGTCGGCGCGCTCGGCGGGGTCGGCATCAACCTCGCCTTCCGCGAGAGCTTCCTCAACACCGGTTCGGGCACACCCGCCTTCGTGTCCTTCCTCGTCTACTACGGGATCTGCTTCGCCGTCACCTGGGCCGTATACCTGCGGCGGCCGGCGAACTCCCCGGAAGGCGCGGGGCCGGCGGCTCCGACCGGCGCGACCGTCTACGCGGAGGTGTGAGTGGCGGATCCGCACGTAACACCCGGGAAATCCCGGCGAACCGAGCCCGTCACCCCGCCTTGGGACGATGCCAGTCCCCTGGCGGGGTGGCGGACAGCGCACGGAACTTCAGCAGCTCAGCAGCAAAGTGGGGCGGATCGATGCAGCCGCAGCAGGCACAGCAGGGCAGCGGGGACGGCGGCCCCCCAGCGGTGGCACCGCTGGCTGGCTTCACCGTCGGGGTGACGGCGGCCCGCCGCGCCGACGAGCTGGCCGCGCTCCTCGAACGCCGCGGCGCGGCCGTCCTGCGGGCGCCGGTCCTGCGGATCGTCCCGCTGCCCGACGACACGGAGCTGCTGGCCACGACGAAGCAGCTGCTGGACGACGCGCCCGACATCGTGGTCGCGACCACCGCGATCGGCTTCCGCGGCTGGATCGAGGCCGCCGACGGCTGGGGCCTGGGCGAGCCGCTGTTGCGGCGGCTCGCCGAGGTCGAACTCCTCGCCCGCGGCCCCAAGGTGCGCGGCGCCGTCCGAGCTGCCGGGCTCACCGAGGCGTGGTCGCCCGCCTCGGAATCCATGGCGGAAGTGCTAGAACGGCTCCTCGACCAGGGCGTCGAGGGGCGGCGCGTCGCCGTGCAGCTGCACGGGGAGCCGCTGCCCGGCTTCATCGAGTCGCTACGGGTGGCAGGCGCGCGCGTGGTGGCCGTACCCGTCTACCGGTGGATGCCGCCGGAGGACATCGGTCCGGTGGACCGGCTGCTCGACGCGGTGTTCGCGCGCGCGATCGACGCGGTGAGCTTCACCAGCGCGCCCGCGGCGGCGTCGCTGCTGGACCGGGCCGGGCAGCGCGGGCGGCTTGACGAGCTTGTCACCGCCTTCCGCCGCGATGTGCTCGTCGCCTGCGTCGGGCCGGTGACGGCGCTGCCGCTCCAGGCGCACGACGTGCCGACGGTCCAGCCGGAACGCTTCCGGCTCGGGCCGCTCGTGCAGCTGCTGTCCCGGGAGCTGCCCGGGAGGGTACGGCCGCTGCCGGTGGCCGGGCACCAGGTGGAGATCCGGGGGCAGGCGGTGGTCGTCGACGGCGCGCTGCGGCCGGTGCCGCCCGCCGGGATGGCCCTCCTGCGGGCCCTCGCCCGGCGCCCCGGGTGGGTCGTCTCCCGGGCGGACCTGCTGCGGGTGCTGCCAGGGGCGGGGCGGGACGAGCATGCCGTCGAGACGGCGATGGCGAGGTTGCGGGCGGCTTTGGGGGCGCCGAAGCTGATTCAGACGGTCGTCAAGCGGGGGTATCGGCTGTCGCTCGACCCCCACGCCGACAAATACGCCCCGGGCTCCGTCTGACGCTCCTCCCGGGTGCCCCCGCACCCGCTCCCGGGACCTTCCCCCGGGTGGGTGGCTTGTCGCGCGGTTGCTCGCGGCCCGTGGGGGTTGCCACTTTCGGTGGCCCTCGCACGTGCGGTGTGTTTCGGCTGGGCGCGCAGTTCCCCGCGCCCCTGGGGGTTGCCACGTGCGGTGGCGTTCGCAGTTCGGTGGGTTTCGGCTGGGCCCGCCGTTCCTCGCGCCCCTGGGGGGCTCGGGTCTGCTGGAGAGGGCAGCCCCCGGGGTGCGGGCAACCGCGGGGGTGGGAAGG
>NZ_JAJSYW010000215.1:0-1484 GCF_036815005.1 Streptomyces sp. IBSBF 2435
GGCCCCGGACCCGCCCCGCTCCCGGACCTGCCGCGACATGCGAAAGCGCCCCGTACGGACGTGCTGTACGGGGCGCTGTTGCGTGAGTCGGCGGATCAGTCCGCCGGGCGGATGTAGATGCGCTGGCCGAGGGCAGCGGCCTGCTGCACGATCTTGTTGACGGCGGAAGCTTCCACGACAGTGCTGTCCACGGCGTCGCCGTTCCGGTCGTCGAGTCGCATGATTTCGAAGCGCATGGGGCTTCTCCCTTCGTCCCTCGTTACATGTGTGGTCAACGAACACCCCCTTCAAAACATTCCCTACCCTAAATAAACTCTTTCGGCGGTTCGACTACTTAGTGCTGGCTGCACCCTCGCCGGTCCAGAACGCGATGAGCGCGGCGGCCGTCTCGGCCGGCCGCTCGGCGTTGGGGGAGTGCTCCGCGCCCTTGATCACGACGCGCCGGGCCCCCAGCCGCTCGGCCATCGCGTCGAGCAGCGGCACCGGCCAGGCGTAGTCCACCTCGCCGGACAGCACGAGCTTCGGCAGCGGCACGGCGGCGAGTTCGTCGACCCGGTCGGGCTCCGTCATCAACTGGCGTGCCGTGGCGATCAGCTGCTCGGGGGCGGTGGACACCCAGCGGCGGTGCAGGAAGTCGTCGAGCCAGGCCGGGGTCGCGGCGCCGTCGCCGCGGTCGGCGTCCAGCGCGCGCATCGCCCGCCAGGCCGCCTCCATGTCCATCGTCGGCAGATGGTCGATCAGCAGCTGCGTCCTGACCTGCTGGGAGGGCGCCACCTCGGCGGGGCCGGAACTCATCAGGGTCAGCGACGCCCACGGCCCCGCGCTGTCGGCGAGCACCGCCGCCCGCACGATATGGCCGCCCAGCGAGTGGCCCAGCACGTGCAGCGGGGCGCCGCCGTCCCCGGCGGCGAGCACGGCGGCCTGCGCGGAGACGTCAGCGGCCAGCTCGCGCTGCGCGTACGCCGCCTCGCCCCGCGGGCCGCCCGACTCGTGCTGGCCGCGGCCGTCCACCGCGACGACCCGGAAACCCGCCTCGGACAGCGGCACCAGCAGGTCGGCGAAGTCCTCCTTGCTGCCCGTGAAGCCGGGTACGAGCAGCGCGGTGCCGTGCCTGGCGGGTGCGCCGGGGGCGGGCGCGGCGTCCAGGACCGCGAACGACCCGCGGGAGGTGTCGAGCCGGTGCGCTGACGCGTGCTCCGGCAGGTCCAGGGTGGTCGGTCGGCTCATGCAGCGAGATTACGCGGTGCTTATGTCCGACAGGTTGCTTCTCGCATGAAACACCCCCGGCCTGGTGGGCCGGGGGTGTCCCATGGGTGCTGTGTGGCGTACGGATCAGCTGTCTTCGGCCACCGCGGCGGCCACTTCGGCGACCGCCTTGCGCGTACGGCGGCGCGGCGCCTTCACCACGACCTCGTCGGCAGCGGCCGAGGGCGCGGGCACGTCGGCGACGGCCTTGCGCGTACGGCGGCGCTTGGGGGCCTCCT
>NZ_JAJSYW010000215.1:1584-11397 GCF_036815005.1 Streptomyces sp. IBSBF 2435
GGCCTCCGGCGCGGCGGCCGGTGCGGGCACCTCGGCCACGGCCTTGCGGGTCCTGGTCCGCTTCGGGGCTTCCTCGGTGACGACCGCGACGGCGAGGTCCGCTTCCGGCGCGGGCACGTCGGCGACGGCCTTGCGCGTACGGCGGCGCTTGGGGGCCTCCTCGGTGACCGCGTCGGCCTCCGGCGCGGCGGCCGGTGCGGGCACCTCGGCCACGGCCTTGCGGGTCCTGCGGCGCGGGGCCGGCTCGGCCACCGCGCTGTCCGACGCCAGCGCCTCGGCCACGACCTCGGCCGGTGCCTCGGCGGCGGCCTTGCGCGTACGGCGGCGGGGCGCCTTCGGCGCGGCCTCCGCGGTCTCGTCCACGGCCACGACCGGGGCCGGAGCGACGGCCTCGGCGGCTGCCGGAGCCTCGGCGGCCTCGGCGACCGGGGTCACCGCGGCCCCCGCACCGTTACGGGTCCTGCGGCGCCGGCGCGGTGTACGCGGACCGGCCTGCTGCCCTTCGGCGGCCGGCACGGACACAGCGGACACCGGCGACACCGCCGACACCGCGGTCGCCTCGGTCGCCGACTCGGCGGCCTCGGTCGACGCCGGTACGGCCTGCGCCGCCTCGCCGCCACGGGTTCTGCGGCGCTGCCGCGGGGTCCGGGTGCGGGCCGGCCGCTCCTCGGCGGGAGCCGGAGCCGCGGCCGGCCCGGAACGCCCGCCGCCGCCCGCGGGACGGCGGCCGCGTGCGCCGCGTCCGCCGGTCTCGCCGAGGTCCTCGACCGCTTCCGCGTCGAGCCCCGCCCGGGTCCGCTCGGCCCGGGGCAGTATTCCCCTGGTGCCCGCCGGGATGCCGAGCAGCTCGAACAGGTGCGGGGAGGTCGAGTAGGTCTCCTCCGGGTCGTTGAACGACAGGTCGAGCGCCTTGTTGATCAGTTGCCAGCGCGGGATGTCGTCCCAGTCGACCAGGGTGATCGCCGTACCCGAAGCACCCGCGCGGCCGGTGCGGCCGATGCGGTGAAGATAGGTTTTCTCATCTTCCGGCGTCTGGTAGTTGATCACGTGGGTGACACCCTCGACGTCGATGCCGCGCGCGGCCACGTCGGTGCACACCAGCACGTCGACCTTGCCGTTGCGGAACGCCCGCAGCGCCTGCTCGCGCGCGCCCTGGCCGAGGTCGCCGTGCACCGCGCCTGAGGCGAAGCCGCGCTTCTCCAGCTGCTCGGCCACATCGGCGGCGGTCCGCTTCGTCCGGCAGAAGATCATCGCGAGCCCGCGGGTCTCGGCCTGGAGGATGCGGGAGACCAGCTCCGGCTTGTCCAGCGAGTGGGCGCGGAAGACGTGCTGCGTGGTGTTCGCCACCGTCGCGCCCTCGTCGTCGGGGGCGGTCGCGCTGATGTGGGTGGGCTGCGACATGTACCGCCGGGCCAGGTTGATCACCGCGCCCGGCATGGTGGCCGAGAACAGCATCGTCTGCCGCTTCACCGGCAGCATGCCCATGATCTTCTCGACGTCCGGCAGGAAGCCCAGGTCGAGCATCTCGTCGGCCTCGTCGAGGACCAGGGTGCGGACATCGCGCAGGCTGATCTTCTTCTGCCCGGCCAGGTCGAGCAGCCGTCCCGGGGTGCCGACGACCACGTCGACGCCCTTCTTGAGCGCCTCGACCTGCGGTTCGTACGCCCGGCCGCCGTAAATGGCGAGCACTCGGACGGCGCGGACCTTGCCGGCGGTCAGCAGGTCGTTGGTGACCTGCTGGCACAGCTCGCGGGTCGGGACGACGACCAGCGCCTGCGGGGTGTCGGTCAGCTGCTCGGGGGTGGCGCGCCCGGCCTCGACGTCGGCGGGCACGGTCACCGACTCCAGCAGCGGCAGGCCGAAGCCGAGGGTCTTGCCGGTACCGGTCTTGGCCTGGCCGATGACGTCGTTGCCCGCGAGGGCCACCGGGAGCGTCATCTCCTGGATGGGGAAGGGGGTGATGATGCCGACAGCCTCAAGGGCTTCGGCGGTCTCGGGAAGAATGCCGAGACTGCGGAAAGTGATGGTGGACAGGATGCTTGCCTCTTCTGTGAGACGCGGCACTGTGCGGCAAGGGGGGTCGAGCAACCGGGCGCACCGGGATCCGGCGCAGGTCACTGACCGCGCAGAGGTGTCGTACAGCCTTCGAGGGGCTGTGGAGCGCGGGACCGCTGCCCTCGCTCGAGCCGCGAGTGGGCACCCCTCCCGATGTCAGGAGGGCGGTCGGTTCGGAGCCGATCGGGCCACCGACCGGGCATCCAAGGTGTTGCATACGTCGCCCGCCGACGATCGGAACCAGGCCGACTAACGGCGGGTGCATTACCACTCTACCTCGGAAACACGTAGCTGCACCCGATCAAATGTTTCGTTAGGGACATCATCGGGTCACGTGGAGGGTGTCGGCGGGTGCGCGGGACTTGGTTATTGTGCGCTGCATGGACACGCCTGACGACACCACCACGCCCGCCGCCGAGCCCGCACCCGAGTCCGCCGCGGAGTCCGCCGCGCCGGTCACCGGGATCGCCGCCCAGGACTGGACGTCCGCGTCCGCCGACCCGCGCTACCGCGCCGCGGTGGTCGACCTGCTCGGTGCGCTGGCCTACGGCGAACTGGCCGCGTTCGAACGGCTCGCGGAGGACGCGAAACTCGCGCCCACCCTGGAGGACAAGGCGGAGCTGGCGGCAATGGCGGCCGCCGAATTCCATCACTTCGAGCGGCTCCGCGACCGGCTCACCGACATCGGCGAGTCGGCGAACCACGCGATGGAGCCGTTCGGCGCGGCGCTGGACGAGTTCCACCGCCAGACGGCACCGTCCGACTGGCTCGAAGGCCTGGTCAAGGCCTACGTCGGCGACTCGATCGCCTCCGACTTCTACCGCGAGGTCGCGGCCCGCCTCGACACCGACACCCGCACCCTGGTGCTCGCGGTGCTCGACGACACCGGGCACGCCACCTTCGCGGTGGAGAAGGTGCGGGCCGCGATCGACGCCGAGCCGCGGGTCGGCGGCCGGCTCGCGCTGTGGGCGCGGCGGCTGATGGGCGAGGCGCTGTCGCAGGCGCAGCGGGTCGTCGCCGACCGGGACGCGCTGTCCACGATGCTGGTCGGCGGTGTCGCCGACGGCTTCGACCTGGCCGAGGTCGGCCGGATGTTCTCCCGCATCACCGAGGCGCACACCAAGCGGATGGCGGCGCTGGGCCTCGCCGCGTAGCGCTCGCGCGGGCGGGCCGGCGGCCGGGCGTGGTCGTACGCCCCGGGCGGGCGGACGGTCACGTACGCGCCGCGCCAACGCCCCGGGCGGGCGGGCCTGCGGGTGGTCCGGCGGTCAGGCCCCGGTCGGTGTGACCTTCGCGTGCCGCCCGCGCCTGGCCGGGCGGGCCAGCACGCTCAGGCCCGCGGCGGCCGTCGCGAAGGCCGCCGCGAGGCCCGCCCCGGGGTGGCCGCCGCCGAAGACGGTGTACGTCACCAGGCCGCCGGTCAGCGCGGCGACCAGGCCGGTGCCGAGGAGCAGGGCGGGGGCCGGCAGGCGGGCGGGGAAGAGCCGGGCGGCGGCGAAGGCCGCGAGCAGGCCGAGCGCGGCATAAGCGACGATTTGCCAGAGCATCGATTCCCCTCCGGTGACGCGGCGTTGCGGACCGTTCCGTTACTCGTCCTACCCCTGGAGGGACCCGGGCAAAACGAGGGGGCGGCAACCGGACCCGTCCCGGTTGCCGCCCCCGCTGACTCCGCGTCAGAGAGCGGCGCCGAATCCCACCCTGCGGGCGGCCGGCTCGCCGATCTCCACATACGCCAGCCGGTCCGCGGGGATGAGCACCTTGCGGCCGTGCTCGTCCTCCAGTGACAGCAGCTTCGCGTCGCCCGACAGCGCGTCGGCGACGGCCTTCTCCACTTCGGCCGCCGACTGCGCGCTCTCGATGTTGATCTCGCGCGGCGCGTGCTGCACGCCGATCTTGACCTCCACGGCTTGGATACCTCCGATGGTCTGGCGGTGTGCGCGGTTGGTCGCGCCGTACGCTGCCCAGACTAGCCCGCGGCGGGGGCGGTGAATCCGCGCCTCGTGCACGCCGTGAGCGAACAACGGCCGGGCCCGGCCGGGTCGCCGTCAGCTGTTCTGGCCGCCGGTGCCCTCCGTGCCGTGCAGCGGGAAACCCGCGATGCCGCGCCACGCCAGCGACGTCAGCAGCTGCACGGCGGTGTCCCGGGGCACATCGCTGCGGCTGGCCAGCCAGTAGCGGGCCACTACCTGGGAGACGCCGCCGAGGCCCACCGCCAGCAGCATCGACTGGTCGCGGGACAGGCCGGTGTCCTCGGCGATGACCTCGCTGATCGCCTCCGCGCACTGCAGCGCGACCTTGTCGACCCGCTCCCTGACCGCCGGCTCGTTGGTCAGGTCGGACTCGAAGACCAGCCGGAAGGCGCCGCCCTCGTCCTCGACGTAGGCGAAGTACGCGTCCATCGTCGCCTCGACGCGCTTCTTGTTGTCCGTGGTGGACGCCAGCGCGCCGCGCACCGACTGGAGCAGTGACTCGCAGTGCTGGTCGAGAAGCGCGAGATACAGTTCGAGCTTGCCGGGGAAGTGCTGGTAGAGCACCGGTTTGCTGACGCCGGCCCGCTCGGCGATGTCATCCATCGCGGCCGAGTGGTAGCCCTGCGCGACGAAGACTTCCTGGGCCGCCCCCAGCAACTGCTCGCGTCGGGCCCTGCGGGGCAAGCGGGTGCCGCGTGGTCGTGCCTGGGTCTGCTCGATGGCTGTCACGCCGCCTCCCATTTCTGCGGAACGAACGAAGACCGAACGAAAAGAACGCTGCGCTGGCCATCGTACTTTTGAGTAACGACCCTGTGCGCCGTACGGGCGCACATTCTCACTTTCTGGATACGGGCGGCCCTGCCGCTGTCCTTCGGGTGAGGCGCTCCGCGCGCTCGGCGCTGCCGGCGGCGGCCGACGTCAGCGGTAGTCGTCGTCCTCGTCCAGCGGGACCACCCGGCGCTGCTCCGCGGTGTCCGCCGGGTCCGCCTCGCCGTCGCGGTCCGCGGGCCTGGCGGTCACCGGGTCGTCGCGGTGCTGGAGCAGTTCGGCCTGCTGTTCGGCCCGGTCGGCCTCCGGGGCCTCCAGGCCCAGGTCGTCGTCGAGCGCGCTCTGCGCGGCGTTGTCGTCCTCGTCGGCTTCCCGCTCGATGTGCGCGATCTCGTCGGACATGGCGCCTTCCTTCCCTCGGTCCCCGCCCTTCCCCTCCTGGACCCCCTTCTTGGAGCGTAGGAGCCCCGGGCCGCGCGCGCAGCGCGTACAGGCTCCTCCGGACAGGAGCGCGCACCCGCGGACGGCCGATTCCGCGCGGGTATGCGCGACCTTGTGCCGCCGAACGCACAGTCGTACGCGTGATCGTCTCGTAACATCGGTACATGGCTTCGACGGACTACTCCCAAGCCGCCGCCGTACCGGCGGTCGTACCCCCGGCGGGGCCGGTGCTCACGGCCGGGGAGACGGCAAGGACCGTGCAGTTGCCCGGGCTCGGCCTGGTGGTGCGGTCGCGCGCCCACACCGCGCCGCGGCAAGGCGGCGGCGAAGCCGAGCCCGCGATGTTCGTGCACGGCCTCGGCGGCTCGTCGCAGAACTGGTCGGCGCTGATGGCCTCGCTCGCCGACAGCCTCGACTGCCACGCCCTGGACCTGCCGGGTTTCGGCCATTCCCCGCCGCCTGACGACGGCAATTACTCGATCGCGGCCCATGCCCGCGCCGTCGTCAAGCTGCTGGACGCCGAGGGCCGCGGCCCGGTCCACCTGTTCGGCAATTCGATGGGCGGCGCGGTGTCCGTCAAGGTCGCCGCCGCCCGGCCCGACCTGGTCCGCACCCTCACGCTGATCTCACCCGCGCTGCCCGAGGTGCCGCCCCAGCTCAGCGCCGTACCCACCGCGCTGCTGTCCGTCCCCGGCCTGCCGGCGCTCTACGCCCGGTCCACCCGCGAATGGGCGCCCGAGCGCCGCACCACGGCGCTGCTCTCGCTCATCTACGGCGACCCGGCCGTCGTCGGCGAGACCGCGCGGGCCGCCGCCGCCGGCGAATACCAGCGGCGGTTCGACCTGCCGTATTTCTGGGACGTCATGATCCGCTCCACCCGCGGCATCGTGAACTCCTACACCCTCGGCGGCCAGCACTCCCTGTGGCGGCAGGCGGAGCGGGTACTCGCCCCGACCTTGCTGATCTACGGTGTCCGCGACAAGCTCGTGTCCGTACGCATGGCCCGAAGGGCGTCGCGGGCCTTCCGCGACTCCCGGCTGCTGACCATCCCCGGCGCCGGCCATGTCGCGATGATGGAATACCCCTACCTGGTCGACAGGGCCTTCCGCGACCTGCGGGACGACATCGCGACGCGCGCACGGACCGGCGCGGCCGACGGTACGGTCACGTCGACGACGGACATGGGCACTGCGGCTGGCGGGAGCTGATCGAGGGCGTGGGCAGACACAGCGCGCAGGACGACCAGGACGGTCGCGACAATCGCGTACCCCCGATCGGCGGCACATTCGCGCCGCCCGGCAGCGCCCTGGGCACCCCCGGCAGCGGGCGCCGCAGGCGCGGCTCCGGCGAGCCGTTCGACCCCTTCGGCGACAGCGGCGCCTTCGCGGCCGTACGCCCCCAGGACCTCGCCGCCCGGCCGCCCGCCCACCCCGAGCACCGTGAACACGGGGCGTGGGGCACACCCGGCGCCTGGAGCGGTTCCGGCGGCCGGGGCCGCGACCTGCCCTTCGACCCCGTCGAGGACTGGGCCGAGGGCTGGGCCGCGCACGACACCGCCACGGCCGCGGCCACCGCGGGGCTGCGGTCGCCGCGCCACCAGGTGGAGACGCTGGGCCGTACGGTGCCGCGCCCGCGGCAGGAATTCCTCGACGCCTTCGAGCCGCCCGCCGTGCCCGCGGCGTCCGCCGCCCCGCCGGACACCCCGGCCGCGGAGCCGCCCCCGGCGGAACCCGAGCCCAGCGGGCGCCGCAAGCCCGGCAAGGCCGGCTGGACGATCAGCGGCATCGCCGCCGCCGCGGTGGTCACCGTGGTCGCCGTCGCGACCGGCGGCCAGCTCACCGGCGGCGGCAACGGCGGCCCCGGATCCGACCCCGGCGCCGACAAGCCGACCCGCTCCTCCGATGACGCGGCGTCCCGCTCCGACGCCCGTACGACGCCGAGCGCGAGCCCCTCGGCAGCCCCGGCCGGCTACGACCAGCTGATGGACCTGCAATATCCGCTGGACCCCGCGCTCAAGCTCTCCGGCGCCTTCGACACGGTCCCCGGCCACCAGGCCGCGCCCGGCAAGGGCAAGGTGATGACCTTCCGGGTCGACGTCGAGCGGGGCCTCCCGCTGGACGGCGGGCTCTTCAGCGACACCGTCTTCAAGACCCTCAACGACAGCCGCAGCTGGGGCCACGGCGGCACGATGACCTTCGAGCGGGTCTCGACCGGCCACGCCGACATCGTCGTCACCCTGGCCAGCCCCGGCACCACGGCGAAGTGGTGCGCCAAGTCCGGGCTCGACACCACCGTCGAGAACGTCTCCTGCGACGCGGCGTCCACGCCGCGGACCATGATCAACGCGTATCGCTGGGCGCAGGGGGCCGACACGTATGGGGCGCACCTGATGCACGCGTACCGCCAGATGCTGATCAACCACGAGGTCGGGCACCGTCTGGGCCACGGCCACGTGGGGTGTCCGCGGGGCGGCGCCCCGGCCCCGGTGATGATGCAGCAGACGAAGTTCCTCTCCCTCGACGGCGGTCCCACCTGCAAGCCCAACGCCTGGCCTTTCCCCTAGCCCCCCGTCCTGCCTGCCCGGGTATGTCCGGGGACCTTGCCCCCGGTGGGGGCCTGTCGCGCAGTTCCCCGCGCCTCCGGTGTGCTTCCCTCTGCGCCAGAGGAGCCGAGCCCCGCAGGGGCGCCGGGAGCCGCGCGCTCAGCCGAAACGCAGCCGCAGGCGAAAGCGCGGGCCACACCAACGCGTGACGGCGGGAGAAGTTACGCCCATTCACCCCTTCTGGTGGTGTCGCGGACAACCGTCCGCCGAGCGGGCCGTACCGCGCAATACGGTCGTCCCGCCGGGCGGGACACCAACTCGTCCGGAGTCAGGACGAGAAGGGGCGGACCCGTGCGGATTGGGTTACTTACCGAGGGCGGTTATCCGTACGCAAGAGGTGAGGCCGGCGCGTGGTGCGACCGCCTCGTCCGCGGCATGCCCCACCACGTCTTCGACGTCTACGCGCTGAGCCGGTCACCGCGCACCGAGGCCGCGGGCACCGTGGAGACCCCGCCGCAGGTCCGCCGGGTGCGGCAGGAGCGGCTGTGGGGCGAGCCGCCCGCCCCGGAGGCGCAGGGCGGCGGGCGCGCCGCGGCCAAGGCGGCCCGCGCCGCCTTCCGTACCGGCTTCCGGGACTTCGCGGCAGCCCTGGCCGGCGGCGCCGGCATGTGCGCGGTCGAACGGGCGGACCGTTTCGCCAGCGGCCTCTACGCTCTCGCGGACATCGCCCTGGACGCCGCCGGCGCCCTTCCGGCGATGCTGCGCGGCGACGACGCCCTCGCGGAGCTGGAGGCGGCGTGCCGAGCCCCCGGCGTACGCCCGCTGCTCGGCGACATCGTCGTGACCGAACTCCTCACCGCCGCCGACCTGCTGGAACGCCAGCTGCGCCCGCTGTCCGCGCCCTGGTACGGCCCGGACGCGCTGGGCGCCGCCGATGTGTGCCATGCGGTGTCCGGCGGCCCGGCCACGCTGCCGGGGCTGCTGGGCAAACGGTTCTGCGGCACCCCGCTGATCGTCACCGAATACACCGTCCGCACCCGGGAGGCGCTGCTCGCGCAGCGGGCCGCCGGCCTGCCTCCGGCCGTCCGCGCCCTGCTCGGCGACCACCACCGGCTGCTGTCCGGCGAGAGCTACCGGCAGGCCGCGCTGATCACCCCGGGCTCGACCCACGTACGGCGCTGGCAGGAGCGCTGCGGCGCGCCCCGGGAGAGGACGCGGACCATCCACCCCGGCATCGACGCCCGGCGCTTCGCCCGCGCGGGCGCGGCCGCGGAGGCCGCGGCGCAGGACGGTGGACGGGCCGCGCACGCTGATCCGACGGTTGCGTGGGTCGGCCGCGCGGACCCGGCCAAGGACCTCATCGCGCTGCTGCACGCCTTCCACGTGATACGCCGCAAGGAGCCGCGGGCCCGGCTGCGGGTCTGCCACCTGCGCGCCGCCGACCAGCGGGCGGCCGGCTATCTGGACCACTGCCGTACGCTCGCCGCGCAGCTCTTCCCCGGCGAGGCGGCCGACGCGACCGCCGGCGGTGAGAGTCCGGTCAGCTTCGAGGAGATCGGCTCGCCCGGCGTCCCGGAGCCCGCGGACGCTTACGCCGCGGGCGACGTGGTCGTGCTGTCCAGCAGCGCGGAGGGCTTTCCGCTGAGCCTGGTCGAGGCGATGTTCTGCGGGCGGCCCACCGTGTCCACGGACGTCGGCGCGGTACGCGAGGTCATCGGCGGTACGGGTCTGGTGGTGCCGCCGTGCAATCCGAAGGCACTGGCCGAGGCCACGCTCGGCCTGCTGCGCGGCCCGGGGCGCGCGGCCCGGCTCGGCGCGGCGGCCAGGGAGCGCGCGCTGACCCTCTTCACGGTCACCGCCTGCGTGAACGCCTTCGCCGACAGCTACCTGGACGTGGTCGCCCACCATCCCGTACGCCGGCTGCCGCTGCTCGACGCCCGGGGCGCCCCGCGTCCCTTCACCACTCCGGCGGAGTCCCTGTCGCCGGCCCGCCCGGCCCCGACTCCCGCCGACCCCGCGTGGACCGCTGTCCCGGCC
>NZ_JAJSYW010000216.1:0-10727 GCF_036815005.1 Streptomyces sp. IBSBF 2435
GGCGAGGGCGGGGTGCGAGGGCAGGGAGGTGACGGAAGGCAGGTTCGACATGGGCTCGGCTCTTTCGCGCGAAGGGTCGTGGGACTCCGTTGTGCGCGGGACCGTCTGCTGCCGTACGGCCGCCCGTGGCCACTGAGGGCCGGGCTCGGGGCAGGTCAGCGAGTGACGCGGGTCCGCGCGGGGATCGCGCGGCAACACCAGCGGTCGAAGTGGTGTTCCTGCCGGGACGGCCAGAAGGGTTCGAGGTCGTTTCGACCTGTCCCGGTGTCAGTAGTGCTGGCCATGTCCCCCATTGAAGCAGACGGTGGCGCGGTGATGTGAGGGTGTGGGCGGGACCACGGGGTGTGCGCCGTCACTCCGGCCCGGCGGATGTCCCGTTTCGGCTGGTCCGGGGGCATTTCGCGGGCGGCCCGCGGTAGGTCCTTCTGCCTAAGCTCTGGACCATGACGTGGTTGCGCGCGCTGCGGGAGACCGCCAGGTCGGGCCTGCGGGTCGAACGGACCCGTCTTGAGCCGCTGGTGGCGCTGCGGGCGGCGTGCGGGGTCGCGATCGTCATCGGTCTGGCGCTGTGGCTGTGGTCGCCGCCGGTCGCGGCCTCGTCGGCCTTCGGCGCGTTCGCCGCCGGCATGGCCACCTTCCAGCGCAGCTGGCGTCCGCGGCCGGTGCTGGCGCTGGCCGCCGGTGCGGGGCTGGCGGTCAGCACCTTCCTCGGCTATCTGGCCGCGTCGCACGCGGTGCTGTTCGTCCTGCTGCTGGCGGTCTGGGCGTTCGCGGCCGGCCTGGCGTGGGCGCTCGGCCCGACCACCGGCATGGTCTCGGCGCTGACGGTCGCGGTGATGCTGGTGACGGTCACCCTGCCGACCTCGGTGCTCAGCGCGCTCCAGCACGCGGCGCTGGTCGGGCTCGGCGCGCTGGTGCAGGCGGCGCTGATCGTGGTCTTCCCGATCCGCCGCTGGGGCGCGCAGCGCGACGCGCTGGCGGACGCCTTCGCGGCCGAGGCGGACTTCGCGCGCCGGCTGCGGCACGACCCGAAGGCGCCGTTCGACCCCGAGCCGCTGATGACCGCGCGCAGCGCCGCCGAGGTGACCGCGCGGCAGGCCAGGCGGCGGCCCGAGGAGCTGCACGGCAACCGGGTGCTGGCCGAGCGGATCCGCCCGGTGCTCGCCTCGCTGGCCGACCCGAGGGTGGGCGCCGCGGCCGAGGGACCCGAGCGGGACCGGGCGCGCGAGGTGCTGGCGGTGGCGGCGAGCGTGCTGGACGCGGTGGCCCGGGCGATCAGGCAGGGCGGCCCGGTGCGGGTGCCCGCGCGGGCCGACGCGCTGCTGCGGGCCGACGACGCGCCGGGCGCGGAGCTGACCGGCGCCGCCCGCCGGTCGGCCACCCGGCTGGTGTCGCTGCTGAGCGCCGCGGTGGAAAGGGCCGAGGGCTCCGGCCCCTCCGACGCGACCGGCACCGCGCACCTGCTGCGCCCGTCGGCCGGCGAGCTGCTGCCGACCGCGGTGCGGACCGTACGCCGCCAGGTCCGCTGGGACTCGCCGGTGCTGCGGCACGCGCTGCGGCTGTCGGCGGTGGCCGCGGTCGGCTACCTCGTCGGGGCGGCGCTGCCGCTGGGGCACGGCTACTGGGCGCCGATGGCCTCGGTGATGGTGATGCGGCCCGACTTCACCCAGACCTACGAGCGCGGGGTGGCCCGCTTCGCCGGGTCGCTGGTGGGTGTCGCGCTGGCCACCGGGATCACCCAGGTCGCGCACCCCGGCACGTACACCTTCGCCGCGCTCGCGGTGGTCAGCATCGGGCTGATGTATCTGCTGCTGCGCAGCGGCTACGTGGTCGCGCAGGCCTGCGTGGGCGCCTATGTGGTCTTCCTGCTGGGCATGGGCGGTACGCAGCTGGAGCAGACGGTGCGCGACCGGGTGCTGCTGACCCTGCTGGGCGGGGTGCTGGCGATGGCCGCCTACGCGGTCTTCCCGGCCTGGGAGACACCGCGGCTGCGGGACCGGCTCGCGGAGTGGACCGAGGCGACGGCCGGCTACGTGGCCGCGGTGATGTACGCGCACGCCGAGCCCTCGCGGCGCCGCCCCGGCGCGGTGCGCCGGGCGCTGCTGGACCTGCGGGCGGCGGGCGCGGCCTGGGACCAGGCGGTGAGCCGGGCGGACGCGGAGCCGGTCAGGCACCGCGGGCTGTCGCGCAGCGCGGTGCGGGACGCGGACGCGGCGCTGTCGGCGGTGGGCCGGGTGGGGCTGCTGATGGAGGCGCACCAGCCGGCCGGGGACGCGCCGCCGGTGCCGGAGGCGGCGCGTTTCGCGGCGGCGCTGCGCCGGGCCACCGCGGTGGCGGCCGACGAGGTCAGGGAGCGCCGGGCACCGGACTGGTCGGCGCTGCGCGCCGAGCTGGACCGCTGGCCGCCGGACCCGGCGGGCGACCGGGTCGTACGCCGCGGCGCGGCGCTGTTGGTCGACACGCTGGACGAGCTGGCCGAGGCGCTGCGCCCCAGGTCGGCGGGCCGGCGGCATCCGGCGGGCGGTTCGGGGCGACCCATGCCGCGGCGGGCCCGGCGGGCGGGTCTACGCTGGTGGACCTGACCAGAAGGAGCATCCTCATGCACATCGGCGCGATCCACGACGTGACGAGCCTGGCGACGTCTGACACGGTCGGCCCGGGGCCGGTGATGCGTACGGTCATCGTCGTCACGGTGGTCGGCGTGGCGCTCATGGCGTGGTTCCTGCTGCGCGGTTACAGCAACGACAAGTGACCGGGCGGCGGCCCGCCGCCCCGGTGCCGGGGCGGCGGGCCGCTGAGCCCTCGCGGCGGGCCGGTCAGCGGATGGGCACGCCGGACAGCGTCCTGGCGATGACCAGCCGCTGGATCTCGCTGGTGCCCTCGAAGATGGTGTAGATCGCGCTGTCCCGGTGCATCCGCTCGACCGGGTACTCCCGGGTGAAGCCGTTGCCGCCGAGGATCTGGACGGCCTGGGCGGTGACCTTCTTGGCGGTCTCGCTGGCGAACAGCTTGGACATCGACCCCTCGGCCGAGGTGAACGGCCTGCCCGCGGTCGCCATCCAGGAGGCCCGCCAGACCAGCAGCCGGGCCGCGTCGATCTGGGTGCGCATGTCGGCGAGCTGGAAGGCGACACCCTGGTTGTCGATGATCGGACGGCCGAACTGCTCGCGTCCCGTGGCGTATTCGAGGGCGTACTCGTACGCGGCCCGCGCGGTGCCGACCGCCATCGCGCCGACCGCGGGGCGCGAGGCCTCGAAGGTGGCCATCGCGGCGTTCTTGCCCCTCTCGGCCGCCCCGGTGCCGCCGGCCGCGGCCCGCTCGCGGGCGCGGGCCAGCCGCTCGTCGAGCTTGTCCTTGCCGCCGAGCAGGCAGTCGCCGGGGACGCGTACGCCGTCGAGCACCACCTCGGCGGTGTGCGAGGCGCGGATGCCGTGCTTCTTGAACTTCTGGCCCTGCGACAGGCCGGGGGTGCCGGGCGGCACGATGAAGGACGCGTGGCCCCTGGTGCCGAGATCGGGGTCGACCACCGCGACGACCACGTGGACGTTGGCGATGCCGCCGTTGGTGGCCCAGGTCTTGGTGCCGTTGAGCACCCACTCCCCGGTGGCCTCGTCGAAGACCGCGCGGGTGCGCATCGCGCCCACGTCGGAACCGGCGTCGGGCTCGGAGGAGCAGAAGGCGGCGACCTTGACGTCGTCGGCGTCGCCGTACATCTGCGGGACCCAGGTGCCGATCTGCTCCTCGGTGCCGTTGGCCAGCACGCCGACCGCGGCCAGCCCGGTGCCGACGATGGACAGGGCGATACCGGCGTCACCCCAGAACAGCTCCTCCATCGTCATCGGGATGCCGAGGCCCGTGGGGTCGAAGAACTGCTGGGCGTAGAAGTCCAGCGAGTACAAGCCGATCTTGGCGGCCTCCTGGATGACGGGCCACGGGGTCTCCTCGCGTTCGTCCCACTCGGCCGCGGCGGGGCGCATCACGTCGGCGGCGAAGCCGTGGATCCAGTCGCGCACCGACCGCTGGTCATCGTTGAGATCGAGCGTGAAGTCGCCCATCGTCCCCTCCACATGCTAGTTACTTGCGGTAACAGCAGTCTGTTACCGTCTGGTAAGCGATGTCAACTCGCCAAGCGCCACGCGAGCGCCCGCGCCGGGGGTGTTACGTTGCGCAGACCCACCGGCAATCGAACAGCGGGGAGGCGCGGTGGAGACCGGACAGCGGCAGGACCAGCAGGCGGCCACGCAGCGGCGGCGTACGGAACTGCTGGAGGCCGCCGAGCGGGTGGTGCTGCGGGACGGCCCCGAGGCGTCGATGAACGCCATCGCGGCCGAGGCCGGGATCACCAAGCCCATCCTCTACCGGCACTTCGGCGACAAGAGCGGCCTGTACCGGGCGCTGGCCAAGCGGCACACCGACGCCCTGCTGGCCACGCTGCGCACCGCGCTGGACTCCCCCGGCGACCGCAGGGACCGGGTCGAGGCGACGCTGCACGCCTATCTGTCGGCCATCGAGACCCGGCCGCAGGTCTACCGCTTCCTGATGCACCCCGCCGAGACCTCCTCCGACGAGAAGGGCTTCGACGTCGGACGGCACTCCGTCCCGCTGCTGCGGCGGATGGGCGAGGACCTCGGCGAGGTCATAGCGGAACGCCTCGACCTCGGCCCCGACACCCGCCAGGTGGCCCGGGTCTGGGGGCACGGCATCGTCGGGATGATGTACGCGGCGGGCGACTGGTGGCTCGGCGAGCGGCCGTTGTCGCGCGACCTGCTGGTGCGCCACCTGGCCGATCTCCTGTGGGGCCGGCTCGCCGAGGCGGGCGACCGCGCGGGCAGCCCCGGCCTGTGACCGCGGCCCTCCGCCGCCCGGCGCGGTGCGGGGAGGCGGCGCGGAGTCGATAGGCTGGCCTCGACCGGAACTTGCCGGCCGCCGCAACGGCCGCCCGGGGGACGGAATACCGGCCACCGCGGGCGGCATCGCGGCCGGAGTCGAGGAGGAAGACAGACGATGGCAGGCAATTCGGAGCCGCTGTCGCCACGGGCGAAGCTGGCCGTGACGGCGGGCAAGGCGGCGGCGGCGGTGTCCCGCGCGGCGGGCAAGGGCAGCGGGTCGGTGATCGGCGGCAAGGTCGCGCTGCGTTTCGACCCCGACCTGCTGGCCAGGCTCGCCCGGCACCTCGACGTGGTGCTGGTGTCCGCCACCAACGGCAAGACGACCACCACCCGGCTGCTCGCCGAGGCGCTGCGGGCCGGCGGCCCGGTGGTCTCCAACGCCCTCGGCGCCAACATGCCGGCCGGCATCACCTCCGCGCTGGCCGGCGGCTCCGACGCCCGCTTCGGCGTGATCGAGGTGGACGAGAAGTACCTCGCCGGTGTCGCCAGGGACGTCGCCCCCAAGGCCATCGCCCTGCTGAACCTGTCGCGCGACCAGCTCGACCGGGCCGCCGAGACCCGGATGCTCGCCGAGAAGTGGCGCGAGGGCCTGGCCGGGTCCGAGGCGATCATCATCGCCAACGCGGACGACCCGCTGATCACCTGGGCGGCCTCCTCCAGCCCCACCGTGGTGTGGGTCGCGGCCGGCCAGTCGTGGAAGGACGACGCCTGGTCCTGCCCGTCCTGCGGCGGGGTGCTCCAGCGCCCCGGCGACGACTGGTTCTGCGGCGAGTGCGGCTTCCGCCGCCCCACCCCGACCTGGGCGCTGTCCGGTGACCACGTCATCGACCCCTACGGTGTCGCCTGGCCGATCCACCTCCAGCTGCCGGGCCGGGCCAACAAGTCCAACGCCGCCGTGTCGGCCGCCGTCGCCGCCGCCTTCGGTATCGACCCCAAGGTCGCCCTCGAGCGGATGTTCAAGGTGCAGGCGGTCGCCGGGCGCTACGACGTGGTGACCTTCCAGCAGCGCGAACTGCGGCTGCTGCTGGCGAAGAACCCGGCCGGCTGGCTGGAGACGTTCTCGCTGATCGACGGCCCGCCCACGCCGGTGATCCTGTCGGTGAACGCGCGCGGCGCCGACGGCACCGACACCTCCTGGCTGTGGGACGTGGACTACCCGCGGCTGGCCGGCCACCCGATCATGGTGATCGGCGACCGCAAGCTCGACCTGGCCGTACGCCTGGAGGTCGCGGGGCTGCAGTTCCTCGTGTGCGCCAACCTCGACGAGGCGGTCCGGTCCGCGCCGCCCGGCCGGATCGAGGCGATCGCCAACTACACCGCCTTCCAGGACCTGCGCCGCCGCGTCGGCAACTGACCCAGGCCACCGCGGGCGGTCCGCCGCCCGACACCGCCGCCCGGCCGCCGCGCCGCCGCCGCCCGACAAGGAGAAGCACGTATGAGTGAGTCCAGCCTGCGCCTGGTGTGGGTCTACCCCGACCTGCTGAGCACCTACGGCGACCAGGGCAACGCGCTGGTGGTGGAGCGCAGGGCGCTCCAGCGCCGGGTGCCGGTGACCCGGGTGGACGTCCGCTCCGACCACGCCATCCCGACCTCGGGCGACATCTACCTGATCGGCGGCGGCGAGGACCGCCCGCAGCGGCTCGCGGCCGAACGGCTGCGCCGCGACGGCGGGTTGAACCGGGCGGTGGCCAACGGTGCGATCGTCTTCTCGGTGTGCGCCGGCTACCAGATCCTCGGCCACGAGTTCATCAACGACCTGGGCCGCCCCGAGCCGGGCCTGGGCCTGCTGGACGTGGTGAGCACCCGCGGCGAGGGCGAGCGGTGCGTCGGCGACGTCCTGGCCGACATCGACCCGCACCTCGGGCTGCCGCCGCTGACCGGCTTCGAGAACCACCAGGGCATCACCCACCTCGGGCCGACCGCCCGCCCGCTGGCCCGGCTGCGGGTCGGCCGGGGCAACGGCACCGGGGACGGCACCGAGGGCGCGTTCAACGACACGGTCTTCGGCACCTACATGCACGGCCCGGTGATGGCCCGCAACCCGCACATCGGGGACCTGCTGATCAAGCTGGCGCTCGATGTCAACGCGCTGCCGCCGGTGGACGACCAGTGGTACGACGCGCTGCGCGCCGAGCGGATCGCGGCAGCGGTGCAGCCCGCCTGACCCGCGGCGCGTCACGCTACGGAACCGTCCCCCGGAGTTCGGGTAATCGTCAGATGTCCGCAGTGCGGTCGGCGTGGAGGCGTGAGCTTCCGGCTCGGTAAGCTGGCCGGGATCCATCCGGACGAGGGGGTCCGGCGGTCCGGTCGAGTTGCGGGAGTATCGAGAGCATGCGTATTGGTGTACTGACCAGCGGCGGCGACTGCCCCGGGCTGAACGCCGTCATCCGGTCCGTGGTGCACCGCGCCGTCGTGGACCACAATGACGAGGTCATCGGCTTCCACGACGGGTGGAGGGGCCTGCTCGAATGCGACTACCGCAAGCTCGACCTCGACGCGGTGAGCGGCATCCTGGCACGCGGCGGGACCATCCTGGGCTCGTCCCGGGTGCAGCCCGCGCATCTGCGCGGCGGTGTCGAGCAGGCCAGGGGCCATGTGGCCGACCTCGGCCTCGACGCGATCATCCCGATCGGCGGTGAGGGCACCCTCAAGGCGGCCCGGCTGCTGTCGGACGCCGGCCTGCCGATCGTCGGAGTGCCCAAGACCATCGACAACGACATCTCCTCGACCGATGTCACCTTCGGCTTCGACACCGCCGTGACGGTGGCCACCGAGGCGCTCGACCGGCTCAAGACCACCGCCGAGTCGCACCAGCGGGTGCTGATCGTGGAGGTCATGGGGCGGCACACCGGGTGGATCGCGCTGCACTCGGGCATGGCGGCCGGCGCGCACGCGATCGTGGTGCCCGAGCGGCCCTTCGACATCGCCGAGCTGACCGCGGTGGTCGGCAAGCGCTTCGCGGCCGGCAAGAAGTTCGCGATAGTGGTGGTCTCCGAGGGCGCCAAGCCGCGCGAGGGCACCATGGAGTTCTCCTCGGGCGCCACCGACGTCTACGGGCACGAGCGGTTCAGCGGTGTAGCCAACCAGCTGTCGGTCGAGCTGGAGGAGCGCCTGGGCAAGGAGGCGCGCCCGGTGATCCTCGGCCATGTGCAGCGCGGCGGCACCCCCACCGCGTACGACCGGGTGCTGGCCACCCGCTTCGGCTGGCACGCGGTGGAGGCCGTGCACCACGGGCGTTTCGGCATGATGACCGCGCTGCGCGGGACCGACATCACCCTGGTACCGCTGGCCGACGCGGTGCAGCACCTCAAGACCGTTCCGGCCGAGCGCTACACCGAGGCCGAGTGCGTCCTGTGAGCCGCTGACCTCGGCAGCGCCGCCCCGTACGTACGCAGCCGCCCCCGCCCGGACCGCCGGACGGGGGCGGTTCTACTCTGGAGCGGGCACAACGGTCGAATCGGCCTGCTGCCGGTCGGCGCGACGGAGGAGTGACGGATGGACCACGGTGGACACGGCATGCACATGGATCTGCCGCCGTTCACCCTCGGCCGGGGCCTGGCCTTCAGCAGCGGCGACCCGTTCTTCCTGATCGGCTGCGTGCTGCTGCTCGCGCTGTACGGCTACGCGGTGCTGCGGCTGCGGCGGCGCGGCGACCGCTGGCCGGTGGGGCGCACGGCCGCGTTCGCCGTCGGGGTGCTGACCATCGGCGTGACGATGTGCACCCGGCTCAACGACTACGGCATGGTCATGTTCAGCGTGCACATGGTGCAGCACATGATCCTCAGCATGCTCTCGCCGATCCTGCTGCTGCTCGGCGCGCCGGTGACCCTGGCGCTGCGGGCGCTGCCGACCGCCGGCCGGGGCAGGACCGGGCCGCGCGAGCTGCTGGTGAAGCTGCTGCACAGCAGGTACCTGCGGATCATCACGCATCCGGCGTTCACCATCCCGCTGTTCATCGCGAGCCTGTACGGGCTGTACTTCTCGCCGCTGTTCGACTTCCTGATGCGCAGCGAGGCCGGGCACATCGCGATGATGGTGCACTTCCTCGCGGTGGGGCTGCTGTTCTTCTGGCCGATCATGGGCATCGACCCGGGGCCGCACCGGCCCGGCTACGTCATGCGGATGCTGGAGCTCTTCGCCGGGATGCCCTTCCACGCCTTCTTCGGCATCGCGGTGATGATGGCGAGCGAGCCGTTGGTGAGCACGTTCAAGCACCCGGCGGCGTCGCTGGGCATCGATCCGCTCAACGACCAGACCTCGGCGGGCGGTATCGCCTGGGCGTTCAGCGAGATCCCGTCGGTGATCGTGCTGGTGGCGCTGCTCTTCCAGTGGTACACCTCCGAACAGCGGCAGGCCCGCCGCCAGGACCGGGCGGCCGACCGGGACGGCGACGCGGAGCTGGTGGCGTACAACGCGTATCTGGCCTCGCTGGAGGCGCGCGGGCGCGGCTGAGCCGTGCGCTCCCGGGCCGGGCGCCGCCGGCCCGGGCGCCGCGCTGGTCGCGGTGCCCGGGCGGGCACTACTCTGCCGGGGCGCCGGGTGGACCGGCGCAGCGCGGCCCGGGCGTGCCGGGCCTGTCGAGGGGGAGGCGGCCCGTGTTCTACCGGGTCCTGAAGTACGTGGTTCTCGGGCCTTTGCTGCGGCTGCTGTTCCGGCCGCGGATCGAGGGCATGGAGAACATCCCGGAGACCGGTGCCGCGATCATCGCCGGCAACCACCTGTCCTTCTCCGACCATTTCGTGATGCCGGCGATGCTGCCGCGCCGGATCACCTTCCTGGCGAAGGCCGAATACTTCACCGGCCCCGGGCTCAAGGGCCGGCTGACCGCCGCCTTCTTCCGCGGGATAGGCCAGATCCCGGTGGACCGCTCGGGCGGCAGGGCGTCCCAGTCGGCGATCGACGCGGCTCTGGGCGTCCTGGGCCGCGGCGAACTGCTCGGCATCTATCCCGAGGGCACCCGCTCGCACGACGGGCGGCTGTACCGGGGCAGGACCGGTGTGGCAGTGATGGCGCTGCGGGGGCACGCCCCGGTGGTCCCGTGCGCGATGGTCGGCACCTTCGAACTCCAGCCGCCCGGGCGGAAGATCCCGCGCATCGGCCGGGTCACCATCCGCTTCGGCGCCCCGCTGGACTTCAGCCGCTTCTACGGCATGGAGGACCAGCGGCACGTGGTACGGGCGGTGACCGACGAGATCATGTACGAGGTGCTGGGGATGTCCGGGCAGGAGTACGTGGACCGCTACGCGGGCGACGTGAAGGCCGAGCAGGCCCAGAAGGGGGTGGCCGCGCGGCTTCGCCGGAAGTCGTCCTGACGGCCCGGCGGCGGACGTGACGGGCGCTGTCAGCGGCGGGCCGCGGCGCGAGGCGATTCCGCCGCGCCCCGGGCTTCGTGCCGCGGCCGTGGTGGGCAGGCTTCCTCACCTGCCCCGCGCCCAACGCCGTGGTGATCGCGCGGACGCTGCCGGAGCATACGGGCGAGGTCGGACCCGCGCTCGACGTTCGGGCCGGACGGGTGCCCGAAGTGGCCGTCGCACAGGGCTACCGGCGGCTGGTGCCAGGCGCCTGGGGCTGCGGGGTCTACCAGAACGACCCGGCCAGGGCGGCGGCCTTCGGCGTGCTGCTGCGGCCGGGCGGGCGGTTCGCGCACGCGGTGGACGAGGTGGTCTTCGCGGTCCTCGACCGGCGCCCCGGCTCCCCCACCCGCGCGGCCTTCACCGCCGCGTTCCCGGGCGCCCTGTCCCCCGCCTGACATGGCAGGGGGGGGGGGGGGGGGCCCCCCCGCCCGGGCCGGGAGACGTCGGACGTGGACCGGGTGGTCGGCCATCAGGCGAACATCCG
>NZ_JAJSYW010000217.1:0-10722 GCF_036815005.1 Streptomyces sp. IBSBF 2435
GGGAATGGGGCGGGGGAATGTCGGTGTCGGGAGCATCGAGGGTTCACCCCGGGTCGGCCCGGAGTTCACCGGTGACCGACAGGTTCAGGGGTATGACCTCACGACCTTTCTCTCGCAGGCGCACCCGGGTCGCCGTCGCGATCGGTGCCGCCGTCGCCGTGGCGGGCGCGGGCACCGCCGCGGCCCAGGCGGCCGGGTGGCTGTCGGCACCGTCGCACGACTTCGAGGCGACCGCCGACACCTTCTCCGGCCACGGCGGGGTGACCGGCAACGTCCTGCGGAACGACAGCGGCGCGACCGCGGTCGTCCGCCACACCGCCCCGTCCGACGGCACGGTGACCGTCGACGCGGACGGCTCCTTCACGTACACCCCGAAGGCCGGCTTCAAGGGCACGGACACCTTCACCTACACGACGACCGACGCGGTGCAGCTGTTCAAGGACTCCCGGTCGAACGGGAAGCCGCTGGCGCCGCTCGCGGAGGTCGCCGGGCCCGGCGGCAGCACCACGCAGATCTCCGGCGAGGGCTACGGTTCGTCGCTCGCCCCCGTGCCGGGCAAGCCGGGCCGCTTCTACGGGCTCACCGACCGCGGCCCGAACGCCGACGCCCCTGACGGCAACAAGTCCGAGATGGTCACCGAGTTCACGCCCCAGATCGGCGAGTTCAGACTCGCCGACGGCAGGGCCGAGCTGGTCAAGCAGGTCACCTTGAAGGGGCCTAAGAGCCGCGGCGGCGTGAAGTACAGCGGTCGCCCGCCGCACGACACCAGCGAGGTCATCGACGACGTCGCCGCGACCAACGCCAACGGCGGCACCCCTGTGCCCGTCGCCAGGGACGCGTACGGCTACGACTCCGAGGGCCTGGTGGCGCTGCGGGACGGCACGTTCTGGGTCTCGGACGAGTACGGGCCCTACCTCACGCACTTCGACGCGAACGGCTACGAGCTGGGCCGGCTGACCCCGTACCGGAACAGCCCCGACAACGCCGCTCACACGATCATCGGATACCTGCCGGCCGAGCTGGCCTACCGCGTCAGGAACAAGGGCATGGAAGGCCTGACGGTCACGCCGGACGGCTCGACCCTGGTCGGCGTCATGCAGTCCGCGCTGCAGCAGCCGGACCTCGGCACCACCAAGGGCGCCAACGTCTCGGCCACCCGCATCGTCGCGGTCAACCTGCGCACGTACCAGTCCAAGCAGTATCTGTACCTGCTGGACAACCCGGCGACCACGGGTGGCGCCCACAGCGAGATCACCGCGCTGTCCAACACGGCCTTCCTGCTGGACGAGCGGGACGGCAACTTCGAGCCGTTCGCGCAGAAGACCCTCTACAAGGCCGACATCAACGGCGCCACCGACGTCAGCGGCCTGACGATCGGCGGCAAGTCGCCGGAGGCCTTCGTCGGGACGGCCGGCACCGATGCCGCGCTCACCGCGCTCACCGGTGCGGGCGTCCACGTCGCGCAGAAGCAGCCGTACCTCAACGTCGGGACGCTGGTGAGCCAACTCGACCCCAGCGGCGCGTTCTTCGCGCACGACAAGGTGGAGGGCGTCGCCACGACGGACGCCGGCCGGACGCTGTACCTGTCCAACGACGACGACTTCGGCATCGACACCATCGCCGTCGACCCGGACGGGACGTGGACGGTCCACCAGAAGGTGCTGCCGCCCACGGGCAGGACCGACAACGGCGAGATCCTGAAGGTCGACACCGCCAAGCTGCCCGCGGTCCTCAAGACCGTCACGGTGACGGTCCACGTGCGCTGACCCGCCGGCGCCGCCGGGTCCGTCCACTCCGGTGGACGGACCCGCGTCCGCCGCGCCCCAGGGCCGTCCGGCCTGCGAGACCGGTGTTCCGGCTGGCGGGCGCCCCGACCTGCCGGAGGCCCGGGAGCGTGAGACGGTGAGGCGAAGGACCCGGTGACCCCTGTCACCACCGGTGGCCCCGCCGTCACCGGTGGCCCGTGTCACCGGTGGCCCCTGCCGTCCCGGCACGGGACAGAGAGCCCCTCGGAGTCGGAGGAGGACGTCGGCATGAGAGCCCTGGAGACGATCGGCTTCTCGCTGCTCGTGATCGCCATCTCGGTCGGCCTGCTGCTGTTCTGCATGGGCGGCCCGCACTACCGGCACAAGGACTAGAACCTCCCCGCCCCCGGGTGGGGGACTACGTCGATCAGGTGAGTTCCGGCCGCTGACGGTGACGGCTGAACCGCCGCGGCGTTCTCATCCTGTAGGTGATCGCCAAGGCCTCGTCAGTGATCCGCCGGCCACAACCGCCGGCCGGCCGACGCTGCTGCCCACCGATGGTGCGCGCCACCGTCTCCAGGGATGAGTACACACATGTCTCTCGCCAGTCCGAGACCCCTCGCCGGCCGCTCGGTGCCGTCGCCCGCCGAGGTCCGCAGCCACGCGTGGGAAGGATTCCGCTGCGAGTCGCGCGTGGTCCGCAGCGGCGCACCGCGACTCGCCCCCGTGCTGATGATCGGCGGCGCGTTCCAGCGCAAGGAGAGCTGGGGGCGGATGGAGCGGGCGCTGCTGGACGACATGGACGTGGTGACCGTCGACCCGCCCGGCTGGGGTTCGGGCGGCGTGCTGCCTGCGCACCACGGCGCCGACCTGCTGGCCGACGCCGTGTGCCACATGCTGACCGAGCTCGGACTGCCCCGGCTCAACATCTTCAGCGGCTCCTACGGCACCGCCATCGCCTACCGCATCGCGCAGAAGCACCCCGGGCAGGTCGGGCGGATGGTTCTCGTCGGCACCATGACCGAGATCCCCGCGCACGCCCGGCTCGGCATGCGCCAGGCGCTGGACTGTCTGCGGTCGGGTGACATGGAGGAGTTCGCCGAGCGCTCGCTGGACTTCCTGATGAACGCCGCGCGCGAGGACCGCATCGCGGGGGCCGCGAAGGTACGGCGCTTCCTGCGGCGGCGCCTGACGAACCTCGCCGAGGAGGAGCGCGCCCAGACCCTCGCCAACAGCGAGCGCCTGCTCCAGCACGAGATGGTCGATCTCAGCCTGCCGCCCGCCGCACCGGTCCTGGCCGTCACGGGCGAGCACGACAGCTTCACCACGCCGGACCGCTGCCGGGGCCTGGCCGCGACCTGTCCGGACAGCCGGTTCGCCGTCGTGTCGGGCGCCGACCACATGCTCTACCTGGAGCGGACCGCCGAACTGGCCGACCTCACCACCCGCTTTCTTGCGGAGGAATCCCTCGACGGTCTCCCGTACTGCTCGTACGTCGAACGTGTGAACCCGCCGACCGAGTACGCCTGACCCGCCCCGGCACTCGTGCCGGGCGAATAGAGGTACGAAGTCCACCGCGCAAAAAGGCGATACGCCAAGTCCTCGCATGCCGCGCTTGGTTGACGCTACTGTGGCCGCACCTCCCGACGCGATGACGGCCGGGTTCCGATACCCGCTGCGGTATTGATCTTCGGCCTTCCGGAAAATCGGCGCCAGGGTTACGTGTCCAACGGAAAGGCGATGACAAATGACGTTGTTCTACGGGGCGGCGCACGCACTCATCGAGCGGGACGGACGTTTTCTGGTAACGCGCAGGTCAGCCGTGGACGACTACATGCCGCTCAAATGGGATCTGCCTGGGGGCACGGTCGACCCCGGCGAGAGCCTGGAGGACGCCCTCGTCCGCGAGGTGCACGAGGAAACCAAGATCAAGGTCGACATCGAGCACCTTCTCTACGCGTACACCAATCTGGCCACCCTTCCCGAGCGTCAGACGTTCCAGACGGTCTTCCTCTGCCGCTACATGGGCGGCGACGTGGAACTCGACCCCGCCGACCACGACCAGTTCGTCTGGGCGTCGAAGAGCGAGATCGACGGGCTGGACGCCATGGCGTTCCTGGCCGGCTTCCGCGAGACCGTGATGTATCGCACCGTGAAATAGCGACCTAGGACGTGGGCTCCCGTGCGAGTGCGATCCGTGGACATCTACGTCACCTACCGGTGCAACCTGCGCTGCGCGCACTGCTTCGTCGGCGACAACCTGTCGACCGGCCGGAGTTTCGCCCACGATTCGCTGGCACGCCTGATCGCCGCCGCCCCCCGGCTGTGGGGCACCGAGGAGGTGACCTTCCTCGGCGGCGAGCCGACGCTCTACCCCGGGATCGCCGACGCGGTCCTGCTGGCGCAGGCGCGGGGACTGCACGTACGGATCGTGACCAACGGGGGGCACGGTTTCCGGTCCTTCGTCGACCGTTTCGAGGGCGCACGACTGCCGGTGGTCGGCGTCAGTATCGACGGCTCGACCCCCGCGACCCATGACGCCGTTCGCGGCGAGCACTCCTTCCAGCGCATGAGGGAGAACGTCGAAAGGGCCCGGGAGCACGGCTACGAGATGTTCGGCATCGTGTCGGTGAGCAGGAGCAACGCGCACGACGCCGGCGCCGTTCTCGCGCTGTGCGACCGCCTCGGCTTCGGCTGGGTGAATGTGCACTACGTCTCCAACCGGGGTTTCGCCACACCGGAGATGGTGCTGCCGGTTCCCGAATGGCGGGCGCTGGTCCGGGAGATCAAAAAACAGTCGGCCGGTCTCCGGATCGACATCCGGCTGGAGCGCACCTTCGTTCCGGCCGGTGACCACCGCAGGTACTGCGCGGTCCGCAGCAGTGACAATCTGCTGTTCCTGCCGGACGGCCGGGTTTTCATGTGCCCGATGTTCATCGACGTCCCGGAAGCACACTCCTTCACCTGGTCGGGCACCGAACTCCTCGGCCGGCCGGGAGCGGAAACCGAGTCGATACTGAGCCGGGCGGAAAGCGCGGCGCACTGCCCGGCCATGCGTCATGTGAACGCGCGACTCAATTCCGACGTGCTGGACGCGGGACTGGAAATATCCTGCGTGCTCGAAAAGACTCGTCTCAGCGGGGGGCTGGTTGTCGATGAGAAGTGAACACTGATGGATGTCTGGACCGACGCCGACCTGGCCTTCGTCCGCGAACGCGCGCACAGCTGGGACCTCCACTACTCCGAACTCTTCTGGGGAGCACGGCTGTACGACCTGGTGGAGCCGCTGCTCGCGTCCTTCAACGCGGACTGCGGCGTGCCCAAGCAGATCGGCGTCGCCTCGGAGTCGCTTCCCGAGACCACCGCGACGGTGCTGCTGGCCCTGCACCGTATGGGCCTGCTCAGCGCGAGCATGCGCGAGCGCATCCAGGGATACCTGTGGTCCACCCATTACGCGGTCGCCGCCGGGACCGTGGGGGATTCGAAGTACCCGGAGAACGAGTGCTGGAGTTCGACGTCACGGAACGTCTGGGCGACGGCGTCGACCCTGTGGGCGCTCATCGCGACGGGTTATCGGGGCCCGCACGAAGGGCGTTACGCCGCCGCCGTCCGCTGGCTGGTCGACGCCCAGGACGATGACGGCGCGTGGGGCTTCAGCCGCGACGCGCGCAATCCTCCGTCGGTCTTCCTCACCGCCGTGTGCGCGTACACGCTGCACCTCGCCGCCGGATCCGCCGGCCCGGGCGCGCAGCGGATCGACCAGGCGCTGGTCCGGACGGCCGTCGACGCCGGCACCGGCTACCTGAAGCGGACCCGGCACCGGCGCAGCGGCCTGTGGCACACCAGCGGGGGCGAGCCGGAGCCGACGAGTACGGCGATGGCGCTGTGGGCCGTCCGGTGGTGCGACACCGCCGGCGCCGGCACCGGTGACCTGGTGCGCAACGGCCTCCGGGCGCTGTCGCGCGCGGTGGGCGGCGCACTGTGCGGCCCCAGCCTGGAGATCGCAGTGGGGACGCTCCCCGATTCGCGCGAGGCCATCGCGCTGCAGGGCTACACGCCCGCGCTGCCGCTGGCGCTGCTGCAACTGGACATCGACCCCTTCCACCGGCTGGTCGTCGGGCCGCTCACCTTCCTGCGGACCAGCAGGCAGCCGAACGGCTGGGAATTCCCGGTCATCGGCAACGAGCGGCAGGGCCGCTACATCAAGGCCGTGCCGTACGTGGGCACCGGCGAACCGCTGACGTTCACGACCGCGCTGGCGCTGCAGACCGCGCACGCCTGGCACCGGCGGACGATCCGGTGGACCATCGAACAGCGGTTGACGCACGGCTGAGTTCACGCGGTACGCGACAGCACACCACAAGGGGGAGCACCGTGACGGCTGTCCTGTTCGTGCACGGCACGGGCGTGCGGGCGGAGGGGTTCGATGCCACGCTGGCGGTGATGTCCCGCTCGCTGCTCGCCCGGCGTCCCGACCTGACCGTCGAGGGCTGTTTCTGGGGGGAGGCGTACGGAAGCAGGCTCTTCGCCCATGGCGCGTCGGTCCCCGTCGCCGACGCGAGCCGGGACGCCGGTGCGGACGGCGCAGCGGACGACGTGGACCTCCTGGTCTGGGAGCGGCTCCAGGACGACCCGCTGTTCGAACTGCGCCTGCTGGCAACGGCGGACGGGCCGCCCCAGGAGCAGGGCGGCGGCTTCCACCCCGGCCGGCTGTCGCAGGGCCGCGCCCTGGAGGACCGCTACCGCCGCTTCGCCGCGTCGGACCCGGTGGCGGCGCTTTTCCGCGAGGCGGGGCTCGGCGCCGGGTTCGCCCCGAGCTGCCGGACGGTCGCCGCCTCGCAGCCGTTCGGCGAACTGGCGGCCGGCGGCGCGGCGCTGGAGGCCTGGCCCGCGGTGGTCCGCGCCACCGTCGCGGAAGCGCTCCGCCGGGCGGAGCGGACCGAAGGGCCCGGCCTGCGGGTGGTCTACGACCGGGGCGTCAGAGAGGAATTCCTCCGGGCCGTGCTGGCGGCCGGCGGCGAGGACTACCGCGGCGCCCTCGGCTGGGCCCAGCAGCGGCTCGGCACCTTCTTCGCGGGGCGGGCCACCTCCTACGTCTCGCGGCGGCGGGAGGCCTTCACCGAGTCCGCGTCCCCGGTCACCGGCGACATCCTCGTCTACCAGCGCGACGGCGCGGCGATCCGGCGGTTCGTCGGCGATCACGTCGGCCGGCTGGAGCCGCCGGTGGTGGTGGTCGCGCACAGCCTGGGCGGGATCATCTGCGCCGACCTGTTCGCGACCGCGGAGCCGTCCGACGTACGCCTGGTCACGGTGGGTACCGCGGCCCCCCTGTTCTGGGAACTCGACGCCCTGTGGGGCCTGCGCGCCGGCGCCCCGCTTCCGGCCGGATTCCCGCCCTGGGTCAACGTCTACGACCCGCGCGACTTCCTCGCGTACACGGCCGCCCCGCTGTTCGGCGACCGGGTCCGCGATGTCCGGGTCGACAACGGCCAGCCCTTCCCGCGCTGCCACGGCGCCTACTGGTGGAACAGCCAGTGCTGGGACGCCGTGCTGAGCGCGTGTCCGTGAACGCCTTCGCGCACGCCCGCGCGCTGGTGGTGGGCGTCGAGAAGTACGCCGCAGGACCGGACTGGACGCTGACGGGTCCGGCCGCCGACGCGCTGCGCTTCACCGACTGGCTGCTGGCCATGGGCACACCGCCGGGCCATGTCAGCCTGTTCGCCAACTCCGCCACCGCCTCGGCCACGGACGACTGGCGGCGGCGTACGGGCGTCGAGGTGGCCGAACCG
Organism: Streptomyces sp. IBSBF 2435; assembly: GCF_036815005.1. Classification (NCBI taxonomy): domain Bacteria; kingdom Bacillati; phylum Actinomycetota; class Actinomycetes; order Kitasatosporales; family Streptomycetaceae; genus Streptomyces; species Streptomyces sp. IBSBF 2435. The sequence goes on from NZ_JAJSYW010000217.1 coordinate 7,535, forward strand.
ACCTCCGACGCCGTCCACGCCGTGCTCCTCGACGTCGTCCGGGAGCACGCGTGCGACGTCTTCTTCCTCTTCTGGGGCGGGCACGGCATCACCGACCCCGAGGGCCACCTGCGGCTTTTCACCAGCGACGCGCGCGAGGAGGTGCTGCGCAACGTCGACATGGACGATCTGATGCTCGCCCTGCGCTCCTCGTCCTTCGCGCGGGTCAAGCGGCAGATCCTGCTGGTCGACGCCTGCCGCCGGTACGTCTCGCACCGCGAGCTGCGCCGGGGGCTGCCGACGGTGTCGGTGCCGAAGGGCGACCTCGTCCAGACCGACCAGTTCGCGCTGTGCGCCACCCGGGAAGGCGAGCTGGCGGCCAACCTCACCGCCGCGGGAACCGGCCGGCTGTCCTCGGTGCTGCTCAGGGAACTGCCGGTGACACCGGGGACGCTGCCGGACATGGCGCTGGTCGCCCAGCGGGTCGGCGCCGAGTTCGACCGGCTGCGCGCGAGCGGCAGCACCACGCAGGTGCCGGTGTTCTACTCCTCCCGCGGATACGACGGCAGCCTGCGGTCGAACCAGCTGGCGCCCTGGGCGACGCCGGCCGCGGCGGCACCGGCGGCCGACGAGCTCCAGTACGTACAGCGGCTGGCCCGCACGCTGGAGAGCCGGCTCGTGGGAGAGGTCCGGGTCAGCGGCATGGGGCCGTCGTTCGACTCCCTGGAGCGGTCGTCGGTGGTGACCAGGGCGCAGGTGCGCAGTACGGCCATCAGTGCCGAGCACACGCTGGTGCCCGACGTCATCGGCTACACGCGCCGCACCCGGATACGCCGGATGATCGTCACCGGCGCGCCCGGGATCGGCAAGAGCGTGCTGCTGGACCTGCTGGCGCTGGCGCAGTGCCGCGCCTACCAGGTGGACCGCTCGACCGTTCCGGTCCTGGCGGTGATCGGCGGCCGGGGCGGCCCGGAGAGCGCATTCGCCGGGATCGAGCAGATCCTCCGCGACCGGGCGGGCTTCCTCGACGGCTCGGCCCTGGACGACGTCCTGCACCGGTGCGTCTTCTACCTCGACGACTTCGACGAGCTGACGCCCGAACACCAGCGCATGGTGCTGGACTTCATGCGCGCCCACCCGAACGCGTCGATCACGCTGTCGACCCGCTCCACCCGCGGCCTCGACTGGTCCGTGCCGAACTGCGTGGAGGTGGAGTTGCTGCCGCTGGACCCGCCCGAGGTCCTGCGCCAGCTGGAGTGCGAGCTGGGCACGGAGGACGCCGAGGAATTGTTCTGGCAACTGGCCGGCCACGACTACGAGGTGGTCAGGGACAGCTGGAGCCTGGCCGGGGGCGACCGCGAGCAGTTGTGGTCGCTGTCCGCGCGGGTGCCGCGGAGGGTGCCGGGAGAGGTGGCCGCGCTGCGGCTGCGGCTGCTGCGCGATCCGCCGGCCGCCCTCCAGCTGGCCCGAATACCGTTCCTGCTGCGGGCGATGGTGACCATCCGGCGGACCGGGGAATATCTCGACCTGTCCCGCCCTGATGTCCTGGACCACCTGGTCACCTCGCTGTGGAGCAGGCCGCACGCCGAGGCCGGCTACCACGATCTGACCCTCGACCGGCTCTTCGCCGGCCTCGGCCCGCTCGCCGAGCACCTCATCCGGGTGCGCCAGGACCGGCAGGACCTGGCCTCGGCGACCGCGCTGCTGGCCAGGGCGGGGGAGCCGTCCGCCGCACGGCTCATCGAGGCCGCGGTGATGGCGGGCCTCGTCGACCAGGACAGCTCGGGTATCACCTTCCGCCACCGGGTGATCCGGGACTACTTCGCCGCGGCGGCGCTTGCCGCCAGGATCCCGGACGGCATCGCGGTGGCCGACTACATCGATCCGGCAGCCTGGTGGACCGAGTCCCCCTGGCGCGCGGCCCTGGGATTCGTCCCGCAATTCCACGGCACCCCCGGCCCGGTCGTGGGCTGGCTCGGCGAGGCGCAGCCGGAGCTGGCCGCGATGTGCGTCCAGCGGGGCGAGTCGTCCGACGACACGGCGCGCCGGACGCTCCGCGGCGTCATCAAGGCGCGGCTCGCCGGGACGCCGGTCCGTCCGCCCGCCGAACTCGCCGCGCTCGGCCGCGCCCTCGCCGTGGTCGGGGACGACCGCCCCGGCGTCGGGGTCGGGCACACGACGGCGGCGGCCGTTCCGGTCATCGAGTGGGTTCTCGTACCGCAGCAGCGCGTCCCGGTGTCCGGGTCCGCCGCGGTCGCGGTGCCGGCCTTCTTCATGAGCAGGTACCCGGTCACCAACGCGCAGTACGAGGTGTTCCTGCGCGACGGGGGCTACCGCAGCGACGGCCACTGGACGCGGGACGGCATCGCTTGCAGGAACCGGCTCGGATGGTGCGCTCCCGAGCAGTACGGACCGCCGTTCGACCTTCCCAACCACCCGATCGTCGGCGTCAGTTACCACGAGGCCCGGGCGTTCGCCGACTGGCTGGGCTCGCTGCGCAGGGAACGGGTCGCGATCCCCACCGTCGCGCAGTGGATGGCGGCGGCCAGATCCGCCGACGGCTTCGACGGATACCCGTGGGGCGACGACTTCTCGACCACCCGCAGCAACAGCCGGCAGACCGACATCAGGACCACCACCGCGGTCGGGCTGTTCGCCTCGGGGGCCAGCCACTTCGGCCTCCTCGACTGCGGCGGCAACGTCTGGGAGCTGTGCGCGCCCGACTCCGGGCCGCGCGGGGCGGCCTGGCGCGGCGGATTCCGCGGCAAGTCCCCCGCGGACCGCTACCTCCCGATCAAGGGCGGCTCCTTCGCGCACTACTGGTGCTCGGTGAAGACCAGGACCGACGTGACCGTGCGCGAGACCGATCGTGAATGGGACGTCGGCTTCCGCCTGATGAAGCAGCTGTAGTCCGGGGGCTGGCCGCGCGGCGGGCGCCGGGCGCGCCGCCGGCTGCCGGGGCGCTCTTGACAAGGCCGCCCACCCGCCACGTACGTTCGTCTCGCACACCATCAAGTGCGGCTCGGCGCCCGGCGCGCCGAAGCCGCGGTCGCCACGCGCCGCCCCAGGCGGCGCGCCGATGGGAGTCTTCGTGAGGGCATCGCACGTCAGGCCGGTCCTGCTGCCGGTCGGGACGAAGCGCCGCCACGTGGACCTGTGCCGTACCCACGCCGCGCTCTGTCGCTGACGACTCACCCCACCCCTTCCCC
>NZ_JAJSYW010000218.1:0-12923 GCF_036815005.1 Streptomyces sp. IBSBF 2435
AGGCGATGAACCAGGTCACCCACGGCGTGGCCAGCTCACCTTCCACATCGACCTCGACAGGCACGTGCTTGTGGTCGCCCTCCCACACCGCGTTGCGGTGCGTTGCCGGCCGCTGCCCGAACACGTCATGCGCGTGCCGGGCAGCTTCCCCACTCTTCAGCCCAGCCCGCTCACCGCGGGTCAGGTCCCGGCGAATCGCCCGGTGCAACGTCGACAGCGACGGCACCGCCGGCGCATCCGGATCCTCGGCCGCCCGCTGCACCAGCTCGGCGTGGACCCGGGAGGCGTTCCCGCCCCACAGCGCCAGCAGCCGCCGGACTTCTGCGGTGACCGTGAAATGGGACGACTCCACCCGGGCAAGGCGATGGTCCTCCCGGGCAGCGGCCAGCCACCGCCACACCGTCCGCTCTGACCTCCCCAACGCCTGTGCCACCAGGCGCACATGCGCGGCCGTCAGCTCTCCACGCCCGTCGAGGTCCAGCAGCCGGGGCATCGCCGCTGCCCGCCCCGACGCCGACGGGAACACGGCCAGGGGGTCGCCTTGCTGCTGCTTGCTACGGCTTCCCGGCATGTGCGGCTCCTCTCCGGCCGAAGACTGGACAGCACGGCCTGCCGTCCTGGTCCCAGGTATCCCAGCCCTTCGGCATCCAACTGACCGGAATCGGCATAGCACTGACAGCAACCATCGCCATCCGGTACAGATGTGCCCGTGCACGGGTCGGCGATCGCACGCCAGCGCGCAGAAGTGGCGGCCAGTTGGCCCGGGATGCTGCCCGCCCAGCTCGTGGTGTTCGGAGCAGGACAGCGGCGGGAACAGGCAGGCGGCCCCGGCCAGCGCGACGGGGACCGGCCGCTGCAGGATGGTCACCTCGGTGATGGCGGCCGACTTGCCGGCTCTCAGGCGTCCGTCGGCGGGCTGGGACGTCGGCTCGGCTGGCTGACGCGGCGTCAATGATCAGCCGTCTCCGATCACAGAGACCACTCGGCGCTGGTCCATGGAGCATGGCTAGGATCGCGCACGGGGAGTGCGGGGACCGATGAGGGGGATCGGATGACGGAAGACATCAGCCCATTTGCTGCGACAGCATCCGCGATGGGCTACCTCTACCAGCTCCGTATCGCTCTGCTGCGCTGCACGGACTTGCTGGAGGGCGGGGCGAGCTGGACGGTCGCCCTCGAGGCGGGTGACGACATCGAGTGTGTCCAGGACGGAAAGACGGGTCTGTGGCAGCTCAAACACCGTGCCGAAGGCACGCGGATCACCGACGGCACCAGCGATCTGTGGAAGAGCCTGCGAGTCTGGGCTGTCGCAGCCACGGCCGGGGCAATCGATCTGGATACCGCCGATCTGTTCCTTCTCACCACTGCTGAGGCAGCCCCGTCGAGCGCCGCAGTGCACCTCAGCTCAGCCCCCGACGATCGCCGTGACCCTGCCGAAGCGCACCGTCTGCTGAAGGAGGCTCGCAAAGCAGCCCGTGCCAGGCAGCAGAAGAAGATAGAGGCGAACCCGGACACCACGGCCAAGCCGTCCGAGCTCTACCAGGCATGGGACACACTGGGGGAACCCGAACAGTTGCGGCTCCTTGAACGCGTCCAGATTCTGCACAGCGCCGAGGACATCCACGCCACCGGTACCAGGCTGCAGGGCCGCGCGGCGATCGCCGTCGGCCGTCAGTACGCCACCTCTTTTCTAGAGCGTCTTGAGGGCTGGTTTTTCCAGCGCGCCATTGCCCAGATGGGAACTTCAGCAGGCCCCGTCACCGGCATCGAATTCGACGAGGCGTTCAGCTCACGCCGCGATCAGTTCCGCCCCGACAGCCTGCCGATCGACGACGACGTGATCAAGCTGCCGGACGAGTCCCGTATCCACTCGGACAAGACGTTCGTCCGACAACTGGGCCTGGCAGGGATTGGGTCCGCTCGCGTCCGCATCGCGGTTCGCGACTGGCTCCGCGCCTCCACCCAGCGGGACCGATGGTCCAACGAAAACTTGCTGCGCCCCGGTGAGATCGACATCTACGAGCGTCGTCTGACCGAGGAGTGGGAGGTCCGTTTCGAGGCGATGCGGGACGACCTCGGTGAACAGGCGGCCGAGGAGGCGATGGCCGTCGCCGCGAAGGCGCTCTACCGATGGGTGGAGCAAGAGGCCCGCTACTCGATCCGCCCCGGCTGCGAGGAACCCTTCGTCACCACGGGGTCGTTCCACATGCTCGCTGAGGGCCTCGATGTCGGCTGGCACCCGCAATACGCAGCCCGCCTGATGACGCTGCTCGAGCCCGCGGGGTCCCGCTCATGACCTATCCCCGGTTGGGGCGCGGTGAGCGGGCCCTGTTCAACCCGGCGTTCATGGGACTCGTCTGCGCACGGACGGTGCGCGAGCACCGAGTCCACAACGAACGCTGCCCCCTGGCGATCGCCGTGACCGCCGCCGTCATGGCACTACAACCCGGAATCCGTGCTGTGCTGCCCAAGACCACAAGCGCCAGCGTCGCCAAATGGGTTGAGGACAATGAAGAGATCCGGATCATGATGGCCGCGAACACCACCGCACTGGCCCCAGTGGTTCGTGCCGGACTGCTCTTCGCTACCCAGACCGGTGTCCTTACAGCCCACCCGGACGCGACCGTGAGCCTGGCAACCCCTCGCGCCATCCCCGCTCAGCCCCGCGGTGAGGCGCCCATCGCGCTCGCGATCCAGAAAGCTGCCGGCATGTTCGGCCGGTGGCTGCCGACCGCTGGCAGCACCTCCACCACACTGACCCTGCTCGGAGTGCGTCCGTGACCTGTCAGATCAGCAGCATCGTCCTGTACGGCAAGCAGCCCGACCAGGTGGAAGTCCTCCCCTTGACTCCCGGGAAGCTGAGCATCGTCACCGGCGACTCCCGCACGGGTAAGACATCCATAGCCACCATCACTGACTACTGCCTGGGCAGCAGCAATTATCCGGTCAAGGCCGGCGTCGTCCGCGACTACGTCCAGGCCTACGCAGTCCAGCTGGTCGTAGGAGACCGGCAGCTGTTCACAGCCCGTCCGGCCTCCAACACCACAACTGCGGCGCCGCGCCTGTGCCTGATCTTCCAGCCAGCCGGTTCCCCGCCACCGGCCATCGATGAGCTCGACTTCACCATCCCGCTCGATGTCGCCCGCAACATGATCACCGAGTTCTGCGGCATCGACCGCAGCGTGCGCATTCCCACCCGCGGCACCGTGCTCAACCCATCGATCCGACACGCTCTCTTCTTCTGCTTTCAGGGGCAGAACGAGATCGCCAATCCCGAGCAGCTCTTCCACTCTCAGGGCCAGGAGTGGCGGTCTTCTGCGATCCGCGACACGCTTCCGTACTTCCTCGGCGCGGTCGACCCCGCCCAGGCAGAACTCACCGCGCGCCTGAAAGCTGCCCGCCAGGACCTCAAAGCCCACGCACAAGAACTCGCCGAAGCCAGCCGGCGCACCCCCGCCCCAGGCATGGCCCGCGCGCTGGTTGCCGAGGCTATACAAGCGCAGCTCCTCCCTCCCCAGCCCGAGGAACCGGATCTTCCCACCGCCCTCGCTCTCCTCACCGAAGCACTGGACTCCCCCCACCAGGCCTTCACCGACCTGCCCGGGGAGGACTCGCTGGCGCTTCTGGAGCGCGAACGGGAGGGCTTGCGGACCCAGTACAACCGTATCCGCGCCCAGATCGGTGATCTGAAGGCACTGCTGTCCGACAGCGGCGACTACCTCGGTACCGCCCGCGACCAGCACGACCGCCTAGCCTCTCTCGGTCTTTTCGCCATCCGCCCTGATGACCCGGAACAGGCGGCCTGCCCGCTGTGTGCCTCCCCGGTCACACCAGCCCATGAGATCGCCACCCAAATCCGCGACGACCTCGCCCGCCTCAATGACGATGTCGCATTCGTCTCCGACGACACCGCACGCACGCGCACCCTGATCGAGGAAGCTCAGGAACAGCAGCGCGACATCAACGCCGCGCTGGTCCGCAACCGGCAGGCACAACAGGAACTGGCCGCCGGCATGAGACAGGCCAACGCGCTGGCGAATCAGGCCCTGCGCGCCGCGAGCGTCCAGGGACGCATCAGCTTTTACCTCGAAACCGCCGCCCTCGCACAGACCTCACCCGCCGTGCGTGACCGGACAGAAGCTCTCACACGGCTCATCGGGGAACTCGAGGACGCTCTCGGCGACGACACCCAGGCTGACCGACTCGCAAGCTTTCTGTCCCGGATCAACCAGAAGATCACCGCCAAAGCCCGCGCCCTGCGCCTAGAGCATTCCGAACACCCGATCCGCCTCGACCTCGCAAAGCTGACCGTCATCGCCGACACCCCGCGCGGCCCTGTCCCCCTTAGCGAGATGGGCAGCGGTGAGAACTGGCTCGGCTATCACATCGCAACCCTGCTCAGCCTGCACGAATGGTGCACGGAGCAGAACCGTCCCCTGCCGCGCTTCTTGATCCTGGACCAGCCATCCCAGGTGTACTTCCCCTCCGACTACGACGGGACCGCGCCCGAACTCGTCGGCAACGACCGGAACATGCTCCTCCGGGCCTATCAGGTCATCGCCGACACAGTCAAGCGGCTTTCCCCTGGCTTCCAGGTCATCGTGATCGAGCACGCAGACCTGGACGGAGACCCCTTCCGCAGTGCCGTCGTGAGGCGCTGGCGCGGCATCGGAACCGGGCTGGTACCAAGCAACTGGATTGACACCGCCGGGTGAACCAGGGCTGCCAACGCCCCAGGAACCCAGCCTTCCTCCGCGAACAGCGTGATGCTGCTGACGGGCGGGCCGCACCCCTCTCCGGAGGTGCACGGCCGGGGGACGTCCGAGACTGCTCGCCGGCCACACCCGTAAGTAGCTCCCGGGAGGGACGGGCCTGCCCGGCGCATCCCGTTTCACTGTCCGCGCGGCCGGCCTGCAGCCGGTCCGGCACCGCCGCCTGGTCGTCGCCACCGCCACCGCGGCCCGGCTGGCCGCGCACGGCCCGGCCCGGCCGGTGTGGCGGGTCGCCGGCACCACGCAGGGTATTGGAGCCTGGACCGGCTCCCCGCCCCGCAGTGACCGGCTGAACGGGCCGGCGCCGGGACCGGCCGGGTGGCCGCCGGGCAACAGGCGGCCGCCCGGGGCCGACCCCTCTTACCTCGCAGACACCCTCGGGCGGCTGGCTCCGCCGGTTCCCGCTGTGGCGCCTGGCGATGGTGCGTACGGTCCGGGGCCATGGACGACACCGAAGCGGCGACTGCAAGACGACGGCAGTCGAGGCGGACCGGGTATTCACGCCCGTTGATGAGGGCACGGCCTTGACGATCGGCGCCGCATACCGACTGTCAGGAGAAACGCGCGGCGAGCAGCACGGCGTCGTCGTGTCGGACTCTCCCGAGGGCTTTCAGCGGCACGTCGATCAGGTCTTCGAGCGGCGGCGAGGCGGGAGCGGCGGCGGTCTGTGCTTCTGACAGCTTCGTAGTCAGACGGGCGAGTCCGGGATCGAGGCCTCTAGTCGGTGACACGATCACTCCGTCTGTGAGGAAGAAGAGCGTCTGGCCCGGGCTCATCTGGACTGTGATTGTCTCGCAGGCGTCTGCTGCCTTGCCGATTGGGAGCCCTGTCGGCATGCCCAGGATGAAGCCGGTGCCGTCCTTGTTCAGCAGGAAGGGCGGGATGTGGCCGGCACTGGAGATGGCGAGGATACGGGTGTCGGTATCGTAGACGGCGCAGACGCAGGTCGCGAGCTGATCTCCCATCAGGCGCTCTGCTTGCTCGCTGAGTCGGTTCAGCGCCTCGTGGGGAGACAGGCTGAGCTGAATCAAGGCATTGAGCTGGCTGCGCAACTGGGCCATGAGAGCGATCGAGAGCATGGAGCCGCCCATCACGTCCCCTGCCGCGAGGGCGACCTTTGTGCCCTTCAGGGGGATCACGTCGAACCAGTCCCCGCCGGCCCGGCGGGGGTCACTCGCCGGCAGGTAGCGGCAGGCGATCTCGAGCCCGTCGATCTGAGGGATTTTCTGCGGCAGGAGCGCGCGTTGCAGGAGCCGGTGGATCTCCGCTTCCCGTTCTCCGGCCGTCTGGAGCCCTCGGTTCTGCTGCCCGTCGCTCTCCTGGACGGCACGCAGCCACACCTCGTACAGCACCTTCTGGTCCTCTTCGGGGCGACCGCCCGGCGCCTGGGAGGAAAGGATCTCCACCAAGGCGTCGATCACCTTCCACTTCGGAAGCCGCCGGCCGCAGAACGCGTCGTGGATGGTGCTCCGGGAGACGCCGGAGCCCTTGAGCGCCTGGGCGATCTCGGCAAGGCTCGGTCGGCCGGCCAGCAAATGCAGTCGATGCAGCGCGGCATTGAGTTCCCGGTGCGCTCCCACCAGCTCAGGCTTGCGGAGTTGCCCGGCACGCCCCACCCGTACACCCCATCGTCCAAAACCATCCGAACCCGTCCGAGAATCATGCCACCACGTACGACTGCGGTGGGAGCTGTCCGATGTCATCGGAGTTCAACAGCACCTCGTCCGAGACGACTTGGTCATCGGCGAAGGTCTCCAGCATCGACGAACCCCGGCCCCCGGGGGGCGGCACACGAAAGAGGACACGTTGACCTTGAAGCGAAACAGGATGACCAGCAAGACCCTTCAAAGGCTCGTACGCGCTGCGCTGTTCGCACTGGTGCGTGGAGCGGCAACGGCGGCCGGTACAACCTTGCTCGCCGCGTTTACCTGGCGGCTGGGCAACCGCTGACGAAGGGGAGCGGTGCGGTGTGTCGGTTCGGGGACAGGTGCTGGTCTTTGCTGCTGCTCGCCCCGATGGAGCTCGCCGACTCCAGGCCCGCCATACGGCGCGCCGCGCGGAACCCGTCCGGCCTCGCGAGCCGCTGTACGGCCGCGTGGCGGTCTACCAGCGCAACCCCAGCGCGCCGAGTTCCGCCCGCCGGCGGCCACATGCCGCTGCGCGGCCTGGTCCAGGCGCTGGACGACACCCGGGACTGAATCTCGCCCTTGGGACAGCGAATTTCTCACCGACGACAGCAGACCTCCCCAGGGCGACTGTGCCGCCCTGATGTCAGCAGCCGGGCGGTTGTGCCACCTCGTGTCAGCGAGGCGCGCGCAGCCGCGCACAAGGGCCGGGCCGGGGCTCCCTGTTGGAGTCCCGGCCCGGCCGGGTGCTGCTGCCTGTGTTGGTGGTCAGCGGGCGGGGCGGCGGGCTCCCCACGAGTAGGCGAGGTCGTCCAGCAGGGTGTCCTCGAGTTGCCCTTCCCATAGCCCGTACAGCAGCAGCCGCGCGGTCTCCATCCGCTCGCACACCACTAGGGTCTCGGGCTGGCCGACAAGGGCGTAGCGGCCGTGAGCGGCGGGGGCGCTGCCGGGCCCATGCGTGCGCACCAGCTACTCCAGGCGCTCGCGGTGCCGGTCGGCGAACGCCTCCAGGCGCTGCACGTACCCGTCGTGTTCTTCCTCGCGCACCGCGGACAACGCGACCGCCAGGATCTCGCTGGACGCCTCGGTGGTGAAGAACTGGTCCGGGGTGGTCAGGGCCCACGTGCACCGCAGTGCCGTCGCCAGAACCTCTGCCGGGTCCAAAGCCGACTCGGCCGGGGCCGCGGGCGGTGCAGCCGGCTGCGGCACCCGCCCGGCCTGCTGCCGGAGGTGGGCGCACAGTTCGGCGCTGGACGCGGCCCGGCCCTGCTGCGCGGCAGCGTCGTCGGCGATGCGCAGTAGATAGCTCGACACCGCCCGCACGCCAGCGAACCAGCCGTCCTCGAACGCCTGCTGCGACCCGTGCGGTGCGCTGCTCTCCGAGATCCAGGTGTGCGCCTCGGCGACAGCCCCGGCCTCCAGGTGCGAGATGAGCAGGTCCGCTTGCGGGCCAGCTCTTCCCCGTACGCGTCGTGCTGCGTGCCCGTCACGCTTCGCCGATCTGCCCAGCGCATCTCCAACTCGGTCAGCTCCTGGCGGCGCTCAGCGCTCAGTTTGTCGGCCCTGCGCCGGGCGTTGTCCAGGAACAAACCGAGCCTGTGTTCGACACCTTCCACCATTTCGACGTGCTTACGCGAAGGCTGGAGGTGTCACAGAGGTGCCTACTCACAAGGCCGGGCCCGGACTCCGCCAGGGAGTCCGGGCCCGGTGAGGTCGTCAGCGATGAGCGCGTCATCCGGGTGGGGGCGGCTCAGGCGGGGAGGTGCTGATCGACGTCTTCTCCGATCTGGTCGAGGAGGTGATCGAGGATGCGGTGTGCCTGGGCGAGGCGTTGCGTGGCGCTGTCGAGGGTGTCTAGGGCGTCGTCGAGGAGCACGGCCTGGGGGTCGGCGGCGGGGCTTTGCAGTGTCTCTGCGATGGTGGTCCAGGCCGCGTTGACGCAATCGTGGATGTCGTTGAATGCCTTGGTGTTCTGCATCCTCGTGAGCGTCCTGCCCTGTGCTTCGGTGATGAGCCGCGGGATGAGCAGCTGAGCGTAGGTCAGCTTGGATCGTGCGGTTTCCAGGGAGGACGGGCCGTCGTTCGTCATGCTCACCAGGCCGTGGAACTGGTCGCTGGTGTGTTGCAGGAGATCGAGGGCTTCCTGCAATTGCTGGTTCTCATCGATGTGGGCGCCTTCGCCAAGACGCCCGGTGACGCGGCGGCCTGGACAGTGCAAGGCGCCCATGGCCTGGCTGTCTGCCGGCCGTGGCCGTTCGGGGTAGGCAGGAAGGGAAGCGAGGTGCCGAAGACCGGCCTTGAGATCGAGGGCGTCGTCGAGACACTGGGACAGCTCTTCGTCAGCAGCTGCGAGAAGCTGATCCAGACGTGTATCGGCAGCCGTGGGGCGGCCCTCTACCGCGACGCTGTCATCATTGGGGACTGGTGTCTCCTTGGATACGGTGTGCTCACTCATCGCGGCCCCCTGTCTCCTCAACGAGAGTCTGCTGCAGTCGACGCCGGGCGCGGCTCCGGTTCTTCCGCACGGCGTCTTCCCGCATATCAAGCGCTCGGGCGATTTCCCGGTCGGTGAAGCCGTCCTGGGACCATGCCATGACGTGCCGCTGCAGCGGCGGCAGCTGGGCCAGTGCGTTCAGGACCCGCTGATTTCCCTCTTTGAGGGTCACGTAGGCGATGGGACAGGTCCCGCCCGGGCGATCGGGGAACGGGTCGTATGGCCTGTCGCGTTGGCCGGTCTGACGCAGATAGCAGCGGTGAGCGACCTTGCGCAGCCACGCCCGCGGTTCCCGGATGTTGTCCCATTTCTCGATGGCTATGGTAAATGCCTCATGGGCGGCGTCGGCAGCCTCGTAGGGGGTCGCGCCGACACGGACCAGGAACCGTGTCAGCTGCGGCATCTCGACGCGGTAGAGGTCCTCAAGACTGCTGGTCGTTAACGCGGACGACGCCCCGTCGGTGTGTGGAGGCGCCTGTGCCGTCTTCCTCGCCACGGGCGAGGAAGACTCAGCCACGGCGTATCCCCGTCGGCTGCGGTCCCGTCACAACCTCGACGTTGCCGGGCCGTTCCAGCAGACGACTGCCGGGCGGCAGATGCCGCACCCGCTCACTGAGGTATTGCTGCTGCATCTCGATTCTGCGTAGTTCGGTACGGCTGGCCACCCAAACGTGCAGCAACCGACACAACCAGCCACACACCATCAGCAGCCCTCCCCCGAGCACCTGGTCCATCACCGTCTGCCTTCCTCGGCGGTGACCCGTTCACCTGCCGACACTATGTAGTGCACGCACCTCCGCCCTTTGTGACCTCGCCGCGCGTGACGTACACCTCACAGCCTCGTCAGGGGAAGACAACGGCGCGGGTGAAGAAGTCGTCCAGCAGGCTGAGCTGATCCGCGTCCGGGTTGGCCGGCTCCCGGCCGCGCACGGTCGTCAACGCGTTGTCCAGGATGGCGGTGAGGTACCGCCGCCGGGCGTCCTCCAGCTGGTAGACCCCACTGAACAGGTTCTCCTCAACCACCTCCACCACGCGGTACAGGCCCTGATCCCCGTAGACGCCGCCGGGCTTCTCCAGCTCCTTGCGCACCTTGGCGACGGCCTCCTCGACCGACCGCCCGTAGGCGTAGTTCGTCACCGCAGCATCACCCGGGTGCGCCAGGCCGGTCCGCTGCGCCACGATCCGGTAACGGAGCAACTCCGCTTCTGCGGCCTCACCGCTCACGCGATGTCCGCGCGGCTCTTCTCCGTACGCGTCGTGCTGCGTGCCTATCACGCTGCGCCCCCTGCCCAGCGCATCCCCAGCTCGGTCAGCTCCTGGCGGCGCTCAGCGCTGAGCTTGTCGGCCCTGCGCCTGGCGTTGGCCACGAACATGCCGAGTTTCCGTTCGATACCGTCCACCATTTCGACGTGCTTGCGCGGGGGCTGGAGGTGGCCCTCCCGGGCGTGGAACTGCCGGGCGGCTGCGAGGTTCGCCGCCCACTTGTCCGCCTGCGTACGGGGCGCCGGCAGCCGCTCAGACGCCTCTGCCGGGGACAGGTGCAGCATGTTCTCCAGCATCCACTGCTGTGCGGGCAGCAGCTGGTCCCAGTCCAGGCGCTGCGCCTGGACCCACGCACCCAGGTCCTCGCCCTGCACCGTGGNCATGTTCTCCAGCATCCACTGCTGTGCGGGCAGCAGCTGGTCCCAGTCCAGGCGCTGCGCCTGGACCCACGCACCCAGGTCCTCGCCCTGCACCGTGGCCTGGCCCGGAGCGGGCAGCGGGGCGCCGGCCTCGATCAGCCGACGACACAGGACGTAGGCCCGCTGCCAGGCGACGGGCCAGGCCGGGCACCACGACGGGTCGATGGCCTCCAGCGCGTCCCTGCGCTCTTCGGTCAGTGCACCCGTGGTGGAGCCGGGCGGCAGCCCCTGTTCGCGCCGCGCCTCGAGCTGCGCCAGCTTCCGCCCCGCGGTCCGCAGATTCTTGGCCCACACCCCCACCGGGTGACCGTTGAAGACCGCCGTGGTGGGCGGGAGGAAGTGCCCGTGCGCGGCCGCCCACCCCTGCGCCGCTGACAGTCCCTCCTGAAAAGCGACGTCCCAATGCGACCACAGCATCTGCAGATCTTCGAGTTCCTTGGCACGCGCGGGCTTCATCTGGCCCGCGTTGTAGAACCGCCGCTGGTCTGCGATCCACGTCCCCAGGGGAAAGTCAGCGGGCTGCCAGTCCTCCGGTGTGGTGAAGCTGTACGGGACTTTCAGATCCCCATTCTCTTTCACGTACCGGGTCGCCGCCTGGATTCCATGACGCCAGTACGTGTTTTCGGGATTGCGAATCCGCAGCCTCATGAACTGCACCAGAATCGCCGGATCGCGAGGGGTGGAGAACGAAAGCAGACTCTGCGCGGGAGCTGATGTGCCGCCGTCTTCGCCCCGGCCCGCTGCCTTGATCTCCGCCGCCGACCGCTTCCGGTACCGGCTGTTCGACTGCTCCTCCGCCAGGGCCTCGATGGTGTCCGTGTCGTGACTACGGAGCGCAGCCAAAACCCGGGCCAACGACTCATAGCCCTTGGAGGTGAGCATGGCGTCCGGGTCTTCGTCCTTGCCGAGGAAAACAGGCACAACCAAGCTGGCCACCTTGCCCTCTCCCGGTTTCATCCGCAGGGCGCGGCCGACGATCTGGAGGATGTCCACGGCAGAGCCGCGCACGTCCCCGAAGAACACAGAGTCACACCCCGGCGTGTCAACGCCTTCGCCGAGAATCCGAACGGAGCTGAGCAGCCGCAGCCGCATCGGCACCCGGTTGCCGTCGGCGCGGGTCCCGACCGGGTTGGCGAAGGTGGTCAGGGTCGCCTTGCGGTGGGCGGGCTTGTGCTCCCCGCACAGCCAGTCCGCCCACACCCGCTCCGGCTCGGGGTACGTCTGCGGGTCGTCCTCCCACAGGCGCCGGGCCACCGCCGGCGCCCCGGCCGACATCGCTTCGGCCTCGCTGGTCCGGTAGTGGAACGTCAGCATCCTGCGCAGGCCCTTGTCGGCGGCGGCCTTCATCGCGGCGGTCTGCAAGGTCGCGAGCCGGGAGCCGCGCACGCTGTCCGACCTGGCCTCGATCCCCAGCAGCGCGGCCGCCTGGAGCTCGGGGTCGGTCACGTCCACGCACACCACCTGGTAGGCCGCGACCAGGCCCAAATTGCGGGCCTGCGAGAGGGTCAGCTTGTACGCCACGCTGCCGAACAAGCCGTCCGGATCGTCTTGCATGCTCGCGATCAGCACCGGAGCCGAACGCGCCCCCTCCTCAGCCTCCGGGGCCTCCCACACCCGCGGAGTCGCCGTCATGTAGAGCCTGCGGTCGGCCGGCACCTTGACGTTGTCGTGAATCGCCGCCCACGGCTTGCTACCCCGACCACTCGTACGGTGCGCCTCGTCCACCACCACCAGCGACCAGGGCGAAAGGCCTGCCTGGTGGGCCCGCTGGAGCGTTCCCAGCCCCACCGAGGCGTAAGTCGCGAACACCGTCACCTGCTCCAGGTCGCGCGTCCAGTCCACCAGCTCGTCCACGTCCGTCGTGCACGCCAGGCCCGCCTCATCCGCCCGCAGCGAGCAGATCCCGTAGAACAGACCACCGCGCCCGCCGGCCCGCCACGCGGCCGCCATCTGTGCCAGAAGGTCCAGCGTCGGGACCAGGACCAGAACCCTGGCCGCCCGCAACTTCTTCGCGGTGAGCACCGCCATAAACGTTTTCCCGGAACCGGTTGCCGCGATGACCTGAGTCCGCAGACCCTGCGCGGGCATTGTCTGACCCGGCAGCAATTCAAGTTTCCGCGCCGCCGCGTCGGACGCCTCGATCTGATGCGGCAGCGGATCAAATCCCGTTTCTACGTCTTCTGATTCTGTTTCGAATACCGCCACCATGATTGTGACGCTCCCCCGTCCCGGGACGATGCGCTGCCCCGGGCGGGTGTGCTCCGGGGGTGGTGTCTGAGTCCAGAGGTTAGCGCAGAACTGCCGTCCGACACGTACTACGACCTGATCGGCAAGGTCGACAACCCGTACG
>NZ_JAJSYW010000219.1:0-10337 GCF_036815005.1 Streptomyces sp. IBSBF 2435
TGCTGGCCGATCTGGCGCCGATCGCGCCGCGGTCCGCGGAGATCCCGGTCTACTCCTCGGTGACCGGTGAGGTGATGGACACCGCGCAGTGGGACGCCGGGTACTGGTACCGGAACCTGCGGAGCACCGTGCGGTTCGAGGACGCGCTCACGGCCGCGCTCGACTCGGGTGATCGTGTGGTGGTCGAGGTCAGCCCGCACCCGGTGCTGGTGCCCGCTGTGCAGGACGTGGTCGACGGTCGTGAGGGCGCGGTGCCCGTCGCGGGCACGCTGCGGCGCGGCGAAGGATCCCTGCACCAGATGATCACCGCGGTCGCCCAGGTGTACGCCTGCGGTCTCGCGGTGGACTGGACCAAGGTGTTCGCGGGCCGGGACGCCGTGCGGGTGCCGCTGCCCACGTACGCGTTCCAGCACGAGCGCTACTGGCCCGACCCCGAACCCGACCCGCTTGCCGCGCAGGTCGCGGTGGACCCGGCCGATGAGCGGTTCTGGGCCTCGGTGGAGCAGCAGGACGTGCGGTCGGTGGCCGAGACGCTCGGGCTGGACAGCGCCGTGGTCGCGGCGATGGTGCCGGCGCTGGCGTCGTGGCGCGCCCGCCGCCGGGACGAGAGTGCGGCTGACGGCTGGCGCTACCGGGAGACGTGGAAACCACTCGGTGGCAACCACTTCCCGGTGATCTCCGGACGCCGGCTGGTCGTGGTCCCGGCCGGGAAGAGCGACGACGCCTGGGCGAGCCACGTGGCTGCCGCGCTCGGCGCGGACACCGTCGTACTGGAGCACAGCGACGACGCAGCGCTGAGCTGCGGGCTGCGGGCCGCGCTCGACGCCGACGTCCCGGTGACCGCCGTGCTGTCCCTCACCGCGGCGCTGGAACCGGACACGACTACCGCGCTCATGAGCACCATCGCCCTCCTGCGGGCACTGCGCGACACCGGCGCGCCGCCACTGTGGTTGGCGACTCGGGGCGCAGTCTCGGTCGGCAGCCAGGATCCGCTGACGGCCCCGGGGCAGGGCGCCGCGTGGGGCCTGGGCCGCGTCGCCGCGCTGGACCAGCCCGGTCTGTGGGGCGGTCTGCTCGACCTGCCCGAGGTCTTGGACCTGCGAAGCGCGCGCCTGGCCACGGCGGTGCTGTCGGGCACCTCGGGTGAGGACCAGGTGGCCGTGCGCCCGTCGGGGTTGTTCGGGCGGCGGCTGGTCCACGCCCCGGCGCCCCGGCCCCGTGCCGGGTCGTGGACGACCTCGGGAACGGCGCTGATCACTGGCGGAACCGGCGGGCTGGGCTCGTACATGGCCCGGTGGCTGGTGGAGCGGGGCGCCGACCACCTCGTGCTGGTGAGCCGGCGCGGCCCCGACGCCGAGGGCATGGAACAGCTACGGCTGGAACTGGAGGTCGCCGGCGCCGATGTGACGGTGGCGGCGTGCGACGTGACCGACCGCTCGGCGCTGGCCGACGTGCTCGCCGCCATTCCGGAAGACCGTCCGCTGCGGACAGTCGTGCACGCCGCGGGTGTCGTGGGCGAAACGGCGCCGCTGCCGTCGATGACCCGGGACCAGTTCGAGTGGCCGGTGCGGGTCAAGGTGGACGGTGCACGGCATCTGGACGAGCTGACCGGTGACCTGGACCTCGACGCGTTCGTGCTGTTCTCCTCCGGCGCGGCGGCGTGGGGCAGTGGAGGGCAGGCGGGTTACGCCGCGGGCAACGCCTTCCTCGACGCGCTGGCGCAGCAACGCCGTTCACAGGGCCGGACGGCGACATCGATCGCCTGGGGGTCGTGGGACGAGGTCGGCATGCTGAGCGGTCCGGGTGTGGCGCAACGGGACCGGCTGGCCGCACTGGGTGTGGTGCCGATGCGGCCCGAGCTCGCCATCGCCGCGGTGGCGCACGCCGTGCGGGAGGGCGAGACCTCGCTCGTGGTCACGGACATGGACTGGGCGCGGTTCGCGCCGGTGTTCACCGCGATGCGACCGAGTGCGCTCCTGTCGGACCTGCCGGAGGTCCGGGCGGCGTTGAACGGTGGCGGGCAGGACGCCGAAGCACTTGGCGGGTTGCGAGGCCGGCTGACCGGGCTGTCCGAGGCGGACCGTGAACGGGCGGTGCTCGAGCTGGTTCGCAGTTCCGCCGCGGTCGTGCTCGGACACGGCTCGGGCACGCAGATTCCGCGGGAGAAACCCTTCAGCGAGCTGGGTTTCGACTCGCTGACCGCGGTCGAGCTGCGGAATCTGCTGCAATCGGAATCGGCTGCCGCGCTGCCCGCCAGTGTGGTCTTCGATTACCCGACAGCGGCCCGGCTGGCCCACTACCTCAGCGGCGCCCTGGGACTGGGCACGGCCGTGGAAGCCGAAGCCGTCGCGGAGCCGCCGGCCCTGCCGGACGAAGACGAGACGGCCCTGCTCGCCGCGAACGCGGACGACCTCATCGACCTCGCACTGCGCGAAGACTGACCGGGACCTGGAGGTCGCGATGACTGCGTCTGTGGAGAAACTGACGGAGGCCCTGCGTGCTTCACTTCTGGCCAACAAACGGCTGAAGCAGGAGAACAAGGCCCTGACCGGGGTGGCGCACGACCCGGTCGTCCTCGTCGGGATGGCGTGCCGGTTCCCGGGCGGTGTGCGGGGGCCGGAGGACCTGTGGCGCCTGGTCGCGAACGGAGCCGAGGGCATCGGCCCGTTCCCCCTGGACCGAAACTGGGACCTCGACGCCCTGCTGGGCACCGACGGCCCCGGCTCCGGGCTCTCGGCGACGGGCGAGGGCGGCTTCCTTGAGGGGCCGGGTGACTTCGACGCGGCGTTCTTCCGGATGTCGCCGCGTGAGGCCCTTGCCACCGACCCGCAGCAGCGGCTGCTGCTGGAGGTCTCGTGGGAGGCGCTGGAACACGCCGGGATCGATCCCTCGTCGCTGGCCGGGAGCCGGACCGGGGTGTTCGCCGGCGTCTACCAGTCCGGCTACAACGAACTTCTCTCGCGTGCCGACGAGCAACTGCGCGGTCACCAGATCACCGGTGGCGCGCCGAGCGTGATCTCCGGCCGGGTCTCCTACACCCTCGGGCTGGAGGGCCCCGCGGTCAGCGTGGACACCGGCTGCTCCTCGTCCCTGGTCTCGATGCACCTGGCCGCCCAGGCACTGCGGGCGGGGGAGTGCACACTGGCGCTGGCCGGCGGGGTCGCGGTGATGGCCGCATCCGACGCGTTCGTCGGGTTCACGGCGCAGGGCGGCCTAGCCACCGACGGCCGGTGCAAGTCCTTCGCTGACGCAGCCGACGGCACGGGATGGTCCGAGGGCGTCGGGATCGTGGTGATGGAGCGGCTGTCCGACGCCCGCCGCCACGGCCACGAGGTGCTGGCGGTGTTCCGTTCGAGCGCGACCAACCAGGACGGCGCCTCCAACGGCCTGACCGCGCCGAACGGTCCGTCGCAGCAACGCGTGATCCGCCAGGCGCTGACCGCCGCCGGTCTGTCCGCCTCGGACATCGACGCGGTGGAAGCGCACGGCACGGGTACGAAGCTGGGTGACCCGATCGAGGCGCAGGCGCTGCTGGCGACCTATGGTCAGGACCGCCCCGAGGGCCGGCCGCTGTGGCTCGGGTCGCTGAAGTCCAACATCGGCCACACCCAGGCGGCCGCCGGTGTCGGCGGTGTGATCAAGATGGTCATGGCGCTGCGGCACGGGGTGCTGCCGAAGACGCTGCACGTGGACGCGCCGACCACGCAGGTCGACTGGACGCAGGGCGACGTGCGCCTGCTGACCGAATCCCGGCCCTGGCCCGAAAACGGCCACCCCCGGCGGGTCGGGGTGTCGTCGTTCGGCGTCAGCGGCACGAACGCGCACGTGATCCTCGAAGCACCCGTCGACGCCGGCCCGACCGCCGCCGCCCCGTCCGGCCCCGGTGCTTTCGGCGCCGCGGGCGTGGTGCCCTGGATCCTGTCGGGGAAGACCGAAGACGCGTTGCGCGCTCAGGCGGCGAAACTGCTCGCGCATCTCACAGCGGATCAGGCGTCCGGCCCGGTCGACGTGGGCTGGTCGCTGGTCACCACACGGGCGAGGTTCGAGCACCGCGCCGTGCTGCTGGGCACCGAGCGCGACACACTGCTGACCGGGCTCAGGGCTGTCGCGGCCGGTGAATCCGCTCCGGGCGTGACGCTGGGCATCGCGGCCGAGGACAACCAACTGGGCGTGTTGTTCACGGGGCAGGGTGCGCAGCGGGTGGGGATGGCCCGCGGGTTGTACGACGGTTCGCCGGTGTTCGCGGGGGCGTTGGACGGGGTTCTTGCGGAGTTGGATCCGTTGCTGGACCGGCCGTTGTGTGAGGTGATGTGGGGCCGGGATGCGGAGTTGGTCAATGAGACGGGGTGGGCGCAGCCGGCGTTGTTCGCGGTCGAGGCGGCGTTGTTCGAGGTGCTGCGGGCGTTCGGGGTGACTCCGGACTATCTGCTGGGGCATTCGATCGGTGAGGTGACGGCGGCGTACGTGGCCGGGGTCTGGTCGCTGGCTGACGCGTGCCGGGTCGTGGCGGCGCGGGCGCGGTTGATGCAGGCGCTGCCCTCGGGTGGGGCGATGGCGGCGATCTCGTTGCCGGAGACCGAAGTGGTCGAGCTACTGCCGGAGACGGTGTCGGTCGCGGCGGTCAACACCGCGGATTCGGTAGTGGTCTCCGGGCCGCGCGAAGCCGTGGACGAAGTCGTCGAGGTCGTGTCCGGGCGTGGACACCGGGTGTCGCGGCTGCGGGTGTCGCACGCGTTCCATTCGTCGCTGGTGGAGCCGATGCTGGCGCAGTTCCAGCAGGTTCTGGAGACGGTGGAGTTCCGGCCGCCGCGGATCGCGGTGGTGTCGAACCTGACCGGGGTCCGGGCGACGGACGCCGAGTTGTGTTCGCCGGAATACTGGACCCGTCAGGTGCGGTCGGCGGTGCGGTTCGCCGATGGCGTGCGCTGGCTGGGCGAACAAGGTGTCATGGCGCTGGTCGAGCTCGGGCCGGACGGGGTCCTGTCGGGCCTGGCACGGGAAAGCTGCCCGCCGCAGACCGTCGTCGTGCCGTTGCTGCGCCGCGAACACGATGACGTGCCGACCCTGGCGTCGGCGGTGGCCCGCCTGTGCGCGCAGGGCGTCGAAGTGGACTGGACCACGCTGTTCGCCGGCCGTGACGTCACGCGGGTGCCGCTGCCGACCTACGCCTTCCGGCACCAGCGGTACTGGCGCACCTCCAGCGGTTCGGCCGACGTGTCGGCGGCCGGCCTGACGGCAGCGGAGCATCCGCTGCTGGGCGCGGTGCTGTCGTTGCCGCAGACGGATGGGCTCGTGTTCACCAGCCGGCTGTCGGTGCGCGCCCACCCCTGGCTGGCGGATCACGCGGTGCGCGGCGCGGTGGTGTTCCCCGGCGCCGGTCTCGTGGAGCTGGTGATCCGCGCCGGCGACAGCGCCGGCTGCGACCGGCTCGACGAGCTGGTGCTGGAGACCCCGCTCGTCCTGCCCGCGCAGGGCGGAGTTCAGCTTCAGGTCGTTGTCGGCGAGGACGACGCGCACCGGCGCGCTGTCGCGGTGTACGCCCGGCCGGACGGCGAAGAGACCTGGACCCGGCACGCCACAGGCACCGTGAGCCCGGCCGCGACCGGGCCCGCGGACCACGCGCTGTTCGACGTGCTCGGCCGGCAGTGGCCCCCGGCGGGCGCGGCGCCGCTGGACACCGAGCGGTTCTATGAGCGGCTCGGCGGCGGTGAGTTCGCCTACGGACCGGCGTTCCGGGGTCTGCGCGAGGCATGGCGGGACGGCGACCGGATCCTCGCCGAGATCGAGCTGCCCGAACCCGGCCGCGGTGCGGCGGAGTCGTTCGGCATCCACCCTGCCCTGCTGGACGCGGCGTTGCACGCCATGGTCTTCGCGGACCTGGCGTCGGCCGGGGCGGGCTGGCTGCCGTTCAGCTTCGCCGACGTCGTGCTGCGGGCCTCGGGCGCCTCGCGGCTACGGGTGGCGCTGACCCGGACGGGTTCGGACGAGGTCACCCTCGCGGTCGCGGACGACACCGGGGCGCCCGTGCTGTCCATCGGCTCGCTCGCCGTGCGGCCGCTGGCCGCCGCCAGCGTCACCGCCGGCGAAGGCGGCACTTTGCTGAAGCCGGAGTGGATCGAGATCACCGGCGCCGCCGCCGCGGTGGACGAGTGGCTGGTCGCGGATCCCGCCGACGTGACCGCGATAGCGGACGGCGCCGAACCCCAGGCGGTGGTGCTGGCGGTTTCCGGCGACCCGGAGGCGGTGGTCGCTTCCGCACACGAGCTGACGGGCCACGTGCTGCGGCAGGTGCGGCAGTGGCTGTCGGACGACCGGTTCACCTCGATCCCGCTGGTGATCGCGACCGCGGGTGCGGTCGCCGCGGAGCGGGAGCCGGTACGCGACCTGGCCGCCGCGGCGGTGTGGGGCCTGGTGCGGTCGGCGCAGACGGAGCACCCAGGACGCTTCGTCCTGCTCGACACCGACCGCGCCGTGGACGCCGGCGTGCTGGGCCAGGTCCTGGCCGCCGACGAGCCGCAACTGGCGGTGCGCGAAGGGCGGCTCCTGGCAGCCCGGCTGACGAGGACCGGACCGGCCGACGAGCTGGCCGCCCCGCTGGACACGCCGTGGCGGCTGGCGTCCACCGGGAAGGGTCTGCTGGACGACCTCGCGTTGCTGCCGTGCCCCGAAGCGGCCGGGCCGCTGGAGAGCGGACAGGTCCGGATCCGGGTGCACGCGGCCGGCCTGAACTTTCGCGATGTGCTCAACGCGCTGGGCATGTACCCCGGCAAGGCGGGACCGCTGGGCGGCGAGGCGGCGGGCGTGGTCACCGAGACCGGCCCCGGTGTGACCGGTCTGCGCGTGGGCGACCGCGTGATGGGCCTGGTCCCCGGCGGGTTCGGGCCCGTCGCGGTGACCGATCACCGGCTCCTGACGGTGGCGCCGGACGGATGGTCGTTCACCACGGCCGCCTCCGTGCCGATCGTGTTCCTCACCGCCTACTACGGCCTGGCCGACCTCGCGGGTCTCCGCGCCGGGGAGTCGGTCCTGGTGCACGCGGGCGCAGGCGGTGTGGGCCTGGCCGCGATCCAGGTCGCGCGGCATCTCGGCGCGGAGGTCTACACCACTGCGAGCGAAGGCAAGTGGGACGCCCTGCGTGCGCGGGGTGTCCGGCCTGACCGCCTCGCGTCCTCGCGGGATCTGGCCTTTCGCGAGGCTTTCCGCACCGCCACCGCAGGACGGGGCGTCGATGTCGTGCTCAACTCCCTGGCGGGGGAGTTCGTGGACGCCTCGCTGGACGTGCTCGCGTCCGGCGGCCGGTTCGTGGAGATGGGCAAGACCGACGTCCGCTCGGCCGAGAGCCTCACGGACCGGTACCCCGGCCTGAGCTACCGCGCCTTCGACCTGACCGACGCCGGCGCCGAGCGCGTCCAGCACATGCTGCGCGAGCTGGTCGGCCTGTTCGAAGCCGGCACCCTGCGGCCGCTGCCGGTGACCACGTGGGACGTACGGCAGGCGCCGGAGGCGTTCCGGTTCATGAGCCAGGCCAGGCACATCGGCAAGTTGGTACTGACCGTGCCCCACGAGCCGGACAGCGCGGGCACCGTGATGATCACCGGTGGTACCGGCGCTCTGGGCGCGGTGGTGGCGCGGCATCTGGCCGTCGAGCACGGGGTCCGGCACCTGATGCTGCTGAGCCGCCGCGGCCCCGATGCACCGGGAGCAGCGGAGTTGGCCGCCGAGCTGGCCCGCCACGGCGCCGAGGTCACGGTGGCCGCGTGTGACGTGACGGATCGGCGGGCGTTGGCGGACGCGCTCGCGTCCGCCAGCCCGGAGCATCCGCTGACCGGTGTGGTGCACACCGCGGGTGTGGTCGACGACGGGGTGATCGGCTCCCTGTCGCAGGACCAGGTGGACCGGGTGCTGGCGCCGAAGGTGGACGCGGCCTGGCACCTGCACGAGCTGACCCGGGACCTGGATCTCTCGCTGTTCGCGGTGTTCTCTTCGCTCAGCGGCGTGCTCGGCAGCGCCGGCCAGGCGAACTACGCGGCGGCCAACGTGTTCCTGGACGCGCTGATGCAGCGGCGGCGGAACCTCGGACTGCCCGGAGTGTCGATGGCGTGGGGTCCGTGGACCACCGAGATCGGTATGGCCGGCGCCCTGTCGCGGACCGACCTCCAGCGGCTCGCGCGTTCGGCGATGCCAGCACTGGCCACGGAGCAGGGCATGGACCTGTTCGACCGGGCGGCGCGTTCCGCGCAGCCTGTCCTGGGGCTCGCCCGCCTGAATCTGCCGGCCCTGCGCAAGCAGCAGGACCTGCCCGTGTGGCGCACGCTGACGGGCGGGCGCCGGCCCGCCGCGAACCGCGGCTTCGCCGGCGGGGGACCGGGCGGGCGGCTCGCTTCGATGTCCACGGTGGACCGTGAGCGGGCGCTGGCCGAACTGGTCCGCGAATCCGCGGCCACGGTGCTGGGACACAGCTCGGGCGCCGGGATCGATCCGGCCCGGCTGTTCAGCGACCTGGGGTTCGACTCGCTGACCGCCGTCGAGCTGCGGAACCTGATCCAGGCCAGGACCGGGATCGCCCTGGCGGCAGGAGTGGTGTTCGACTACCCGACCGTCACCCGGCTCGCCGGGCACCTGGCCGACCGGTTCGGCGACTCGCCCACGACGGCTGCCGTGCCGGAGCCGGTGTCGGTGGCCGACGACCCGATCGTGCTGGTCGGGATGGCGTGCCGGCTCCCGGGCGGGGTCACCGGTCCGGACGATCTCTGGCGGCTCGTCAGTGAGGCTGGGGACGGGATCGGCCCGTTCCCGGTCGATCGCGGCTGGGACCTGGACGAGCTGGTGGGCCCGGACGGGACCGGCATGTCGGCGACCGGCGAGGGCGGCTTCCTCGCGGGCGCCGACGAGTTCGACGCGCCGTTCTTCCGGATCTCGCCCCGCGAGGCGGTGGCGGCGGACCCGCAGCAGCGGCTGCTGCTGGAGGTCTCGTGGGAAGCCCTGGAGCAGGCGGGCATCCTCCCCGAGACGCTGGCGGGCAGCCGGACGGGGGTGTACACGGGCGCCTACCAGATGGGCTACGGCGAACTGGTCGCCCGGTCCGACGACCAGCTGCGAGGACACCAGATCACCGGCGGTGCGACCAGCGTGATCTCGGGCCGGGTGTCCTATGCGCTGGGGCTGGAGGGTCCTGCGGTGAGTGTGGACACGGCGTGTTCGTCGTCGCTGGTGGCGATGCACCTGGCGGCGCAGGCACTGCGCGCCGGTGAGTGCTCGCTGGCTCTCGCCGGTGGTGTCACGGTGATGGCCACGCCGGAGGCGTTCGTCGGGTTCACGATGCAGGGCGGGCTGTCCGCGGACGGCCGGTGCCGGTCCTTCGCCGAGACCGCGAACGGGACCGGCTGGTCCGAAGGCGTGGGCGTGGTGGTGCTGGAGCGGATGTCGGACGCGCGCCGCAACGGTCATGAGGTGCTGGCGGTCTTCCGGTCGAGTGCGGTGAACCAGGACGGTGCGTCGAACGGGTTGACGGCGCCGAACGGTCCGTCGCAGCAGCGGGTGATCCGGCAGGCGCTGGCGGCGGCGGGTCTGTCGGCGTCGGACGTGGACGTGGTGGAAGCACATGGTACGGGTACGCGGCTGGGTGATCCGATCGAGGCCGACGCGCTGCTGGCGACGTACGGTCAGGACCGGCCGGAGGACCGCCCGTTGTGGCTGGGCTCGTTGAAGTCGAACATCGGGCACTCGCAGGCGGCCGCGGGCGTCGCGGGCGTGATCAAGATGGTCCAGGCGATGCGGCACGCGGTGCTGCCGAAGACCCTGCACGCCGAGCGGCCGACCACGCAGGTGGACTGGGCGCGGGGCGAGGTGCGGCTGCTGACCGAGGCGATGCCGTGGCCGGAGAACGGGCACCCGCGCCGGGCCGCGGTGTCGTCGTTCGGCGTCAGCGGCACGAACGCCCACGTCATCCTTGAGGCCCCGGCCGAAACCGACGCGCCGCACGAGACCGCGCCGGGTACCGGTGTGGTCGGCGCGGACGGCGTGGTGCCGTGGGCGCTGTCGGGCCGGTCGGACGAGGCGGTGCGGGCGCAGGCCGCCCGGTTGCTGGAGTACGTGGAGGGCGCGCCCGCGCTGCGTCCCGTCGACGTGGGCTGGTCGCTGGCCACCACGCGTACCGCGTTCGACCACCGGGCCGTGGTGGTGGGCGGCGACCGGGAGGAGCTGATCAGCGGACTGCGTGCGGTCGCAAGCGGTGCGCCCGGTGTCGTGCGGGGCCCGGCTCGGAGCGGGGACCAACTGGGCGTGTTGTTCACGGGGCAGGGTGCGCAGCGGGTGGGGATGGCGCGTGGGCTTTATGC
>NZ_JAJSYW010000220.1:0-10266 GCF_036815005.1 Streptomyces sp. IBSBF 2435
GACCGGGATCGCCGACGCCCGCAGGCCCGGCACCCCCGCCGGAGACGCCGGCCAGCGGCTCCGTACTCCTGCCGGCGGCACCCGCACCCGCAGGCCCGGCGCCCCCGTCCGGCGCCGTGACGGGCGCCGACGCCTGCCCGGCCGGGGCAGCCTGCCGCGCCGCCGGCACCTCGGCCCCGCCCGCCGCGGGCGTCAGCGCCAGCACCCGGCCGGCCAGCGGCAGAAGCGCGGGGCGGTGCGCGACCAGGATCGTCGTGCGGCCCCTGGCCAACTCCCGCAGGGTCGCGATCAGCGCCCCTTCGGTGTCGCCGTCGAGATTGGCGGTCGGCTCGTCGAGCAGCAGCAGCGGCCGGTCGGCGAGGAAGGCGCGGGCCAGCGCGATGCGCTGCCGCTGGCCCGCCGACAGCCCGGCGCCGTCCTCGCCGATGACGTCATCGGGGGCGGCGAAGCGCAGCGCACCCGCGGCGGCGAGAGCGGCGTGCAGGTCGGCGTCGGCAGCGTCGGGGCGGACCAGCCGGACGTTGTCCGCGATCGTGCCGGGGAAGAGGTGCGGGTGCTGGGGCACCCAGGCGATCTGCCGGTGCCAGGACGCCGGATCGATCGCGCCGAGGTCGGTCCCGTCGACGAGGACGCGGCCCTGCGCGGCGGGGGCGAAGCCGAGCAGTGCGCTGAGGAGTGTGGACTTGCCGATCCCGCTCGGCCCGGTCACGGCCAGCGTCTCCCCGGGCGCGAGGGTGAAGGAGGTCGGCGCCAGGGCGCCCTCGCTGCGTACCGCGAGGCCCTCGACCCGGACGGTGGCGGTCCGCAGATCGGGCGCGGGAAGGCTGCCGGGCACGGTGGCCGGCTCGGTCTCCAGGACCTCGAAGACCTGCTCCGCGGCGGCCAGCCCTTCGGCCGCCGCGTGATATTGCGCCCCGACCTGCCGCAGCGGCAGATACGCCTCGGGGGCCAGGACGAGCACGAGCAGCCCGGTCCGCAGCGACAGTTCGCCGTGCACCAGCCGCATGCCGATGTCGACGGCGACCAGCGCGACCGAGATGGTGGCGAGCAGTTCCAGCACGAAGGACGACAGGAAGGCGATCCGCAGCGTCTTCAGGGTGGCCCGTCGGTAGTCGCCGGTAATGGCGCGGATGTTGTCGGCCTGGGCCTTCGCCCGCCCGAAGACCTTGAGCGTCGGCAGCCCGGCGACCACGTCGAGGAAGTGCCCGGACAGCCTGCCCAGCAGTTGCCACTGCCGGTCCATCCGGTCCCGGGTCGCCCAGCCGACCAGCACCATGAACAGCGGGATCAGCGGCAGGGTGAGCACGATGGTGAGCGCCGAGATCCAGTCGGCGAAAAGGATGCGGGCCAGCACGACCGCAGGGACGACCGCGGCGAGCCCCAACTGCGGCAGGTAGCGCGCGAAGTAGTCGTCCAGCGCGTCGATGCCGCGGGTGGCGAGGGTGGTGAGTTCGCCGCTGCGGCGGCCGGTCAGCCAGCCGGGACCGAGCACGGTCGCCCGTACCAGCAGCCGGTTGCGCAGTTGCGAGGTGACCGCCGCGCCGGCCCGGTGCGCGCACAGTTCGGTCAGCCAGGCCACCAGTGCCCGGCCCACCGAGACGGCCGCCAGCCACAGCAGATCGCCGCCCAGCTGCCCTGCGCCGTCGCCGTACTGGAAGCCGCCGACGACCAGATCGGCGATCAGCGTCGCCTGCGCGACGATCAGCCCCGCGCCCAGCAGGCCCAGCCCGACCGTGCCGGCCAGGAAGACCCGGGTGGTGCGCGCATACCGCAGCAGTCGCGGATCGACGGGTTTCACGTGGAACATCCCCTTCCGCGCCGACCGTGTTTCACGTGGAACATCAGTGCGCGCCTTCAGCGGGCCGACCCGTCGGCTGACCTGCGGCGATGTGCTGGGTGCCGATCCGCTTGCGGAAGACCCAGTAGGTCCACCCCTGGTAGAGCAGCACCAGCGGAGTGGCGACCGCAGCGCACCAGGTCATGATCCGCAGCGTGTACGGGGTCGCCGAGGCGTTGCTGACCGTCAGGCTCCAGGCGCTGTCGAGCGAGGATGGCATGACGTCGGGGAAGAGGCTCAGGAAGAACAGGGCGACCGTCGCCGCGATCGTCACCCCGGAGAAGGCGAACGACCAGCCCTCCCGCCCCGCGATGTTCGCACCCAGCGCGAGCGCGAGGGCGACGGCGGCCACGATCAGTGCCACCAGGCTGCGGCCGTTGCCGCTGACCGCCTGCGTCCAGATCAGGAAGGCCAGCGCCAGCAGCGCCGCGACCGCGCCGATCCTGGTGGCGAACGCGCGCGCCCGCTCCCGTATCGGGCCGACCGTCTTGAGCGAGGCGAAGACGGCACCGTGGAAGGTGAACAGCGCCAGCGTCACCAGACCGCCGAGCAGGGCGTAGCCGTGCAGCAGGTCCCAGAAGCCGCCGACGTACTCCTTGTGGGCGTCGATCTTCACGCCGTGCACGATGTTGGCGAAGGCGACCCCCCACAGGAACGCCGGCAGCAGCGAGGTCCAGAAGATCGCGTGCTCCCAGTTGCGCTGCCAGCGCTCGCCGTCCCGCTTGGCGCGGTATTCGAAGGCGACCCCGCGCACGATCAGGCAGACCAGGATCACCAGCAGCGGCAGGTAGAAGCCGGAGAAGAGGGTCGCGTACCAGTCGGGGAAGGCGGCGAAGGTCGCTCCTCCCGCGGTGAGCAGCCAGACCTCGTTGCCGTCCCAGACCGGGCCGATCGTGTTGATCAGCACACGCCGCTCGCTACGGTCGCGGGCCAGCAGCTTGGTCAGGACGCCGATCCCGAAGTCGAAGCCCTCCAGGAAGAAGTACCCGGTCCACAGAACGGCTATCAGGACGAACCAGACGTCGTGCAGATGCATGATCTCTCCTCCTGCCGCTCAGTACGAGAAGGCCATCGGGCGGTCGTCGGCGTCCGTGCCGCCGCTGTCACCGCCGATACGGGTGGGGGACCGGCGGTCCTCGTCGGTCAGTTCCGGCGGGCCGGCCTTGGCGTACTTCAGCAGCAGCCGGACCTCGATGAAGGCGAGGACGGCGTAGAGGCCGGTGAAGACGATCAGCGAGGTCAGCACCTCCCCGGTGGACACCCCTGGGCTGACCGCGTCCCGGGTGCGCAGCACTCCGTAGACGACCCAGGGCTGGCGGCCGGTCTCGGTGAAGATCCAGCCCCAGGAGTTGGCGAGCAGCGGGAAGACCATGGTGAGCAGTGCCAGCCGCCAGTACCAGCGGGACAGTCCGGGGCCGAACCGGGTCTTCCTGGTGAGCATCAGGTTCGGCACCTCGTCCTCGCCGGTCCGGTGCTCGGGCGCCACCCACAGGCGGCGCCGGGTGAGCCACAGCCCCGCCGCGCCGACCCCGATCGAGACCACGCCGAAGCCGATCATCCAGCGGAAGCCCCAGTAGGCGACCGGGATGTTCGGCCGGTAGTCGCCGGGGCCGAACTTCTGCTGCTCGGCCTTGTTCACATCGTTGATGCCGCCGACGTAGGAGGTGAAGTTGTCGGTGGCGAGGAAGGACAGCAGATTGGGGATGTCGATCGCGACCTCGTTGTGGCCCTTGCTGACGTCACCGACCGCGAAGATCGAGAAGGGCGCGCCCTTCTGCCCGTCCCACAGCGCCTCCGCCGCGGCCATCTTCATCGGCTGCTGCTTGAACATCACCTTGCCGAGCGTGTCCCCGCTGATCGCGGTGAGCGCGCCGGCCACCACGGCGACCACCAGGGCCAGCCGCAGCGACGAGCGCATCACGGCAATGTGCTGCTTGCGGGCCAGGTGGTAGGCGGCGATACCGATCATGAAGGCAGCGCCGGTCAGGAAGGCCGCGGACATGGTGTGGAAGAACTGCGCGAGCGCGGTGTTCTGGGTCAGCACCGCCCAGAAGTCGGTGAGTTCGGCCCGCTTGGTCTTCGGGTTGTAGCGGTAGCCGACCGGGTGCTGCATCCAGGAGTTGGCCGCCAGGATGAAGTACGCCGACAGCACCGTCCCGATCGAGACCATCCATATGCAGGCCAGATGGATCTTCTTCGGCAGCTTGTCCCAGCCGAAGATCCACAGCCCGATGAAGGTCGATTCGAAGAAGAAGGCGATCAGCGCCTCGAAGGCGAGCGGGGCGCCGAATATGTCGCCGACGAAGCGGGAGTAGTCCGACCAGTTCATGCCGAACTGGAACTCCTGGACGATGCCCGTCACCACACCCATGGCGATGTTGATCAGGAAGAGCTTGCCCCAGAACTTAGTGGCTCGGAGGTACTTGTCCTTGGACGTACGCACCCAGGCGGTCTGCAGGCCCGCGGTGAGCGCGGAGAGCGAGATCGTCAGGGGGACGAAGAGGAAGTGGTAGACGGTCGTCACGCCGAACTGCCACCTGGCGACGTTCAGTGGCTCCAGAGCGAGCTGCACGATACGTCTCCTTTTGCGTCGCGCTTGTGAACGTGAACTCATTCACAAGCAGTATCGCGCACATGTGTTCGCCCCCTGCCACCGGGGGGTGGTCAGGGGGCGATTCCGCAGGTCGGAGCCGCTGCGGCCGGGTCGTAGGGGTCGGGGGAGTACCGGATCCCGGGCCGGTCAGATCCCCTTGCGGAAGCCAGCGGCGGTCCGCAGCAGCAGATCGTTCGCCGGGGTCTCGCCGACCGTGATCCGGACGCCCTCGCCGGGGAACGGCCGCACCGTCGTACCCGCCCGCTCACAGGCCGCCGCGAAGTCCGCCGTGCGCTCCCCCAGCCGCAGCCAGACGAAGTTGGCCTGGGTCTCCGGAACCGTCCAGCCCTGCGCGGTCAGCTCGCCGACCACCCGGGACCGCTCGGCGACCAGGCCCGCCACCCGTTCGAGCAGCGCCGGCTCGGCCCGCAGGCTCGCCACCGCCGCGTCCTGGCCCAGCTGGCTCACCCCGAAGGGCACCGCGGTCTTGCGCAGCGCGGCAGCCACCGGCTCGTGCGCGATGGCGAAACCGACCCGCAGCCCCGCCAGGCCGTACGCCTTGGAGAAGGTCCGCAGGACGGCCACATTGGGCCGCTCCCGGTAGAGGTCCGTGCCGTCGGGCACCTCGGGGTCGGTGTTGAACTCGCGGTAGGCCTCGTCGAGCACCACCAGCACATCGCCCGGCACCCGGTCCAGGAAGCGCTCCAGCGCGGCCTTGCGCACCACGGTGCCGGTGGGGTTGTTGGGGTTGCAGACGAAGATCAGCCGGGTCCGCTCGGTGACAGCGTCGGCCATCGCGTCCAGATCGTGCCGCTCGGCGGCGTCCAGCGGCACCTGCACCGCCCGCGCACCGCTGATCCGGGTGATGATCGGATAGGCCTCGAAGGACCTCCAGGCGTATATGACCTCATCGCCCGGGCCCGAGGTCGCCTGCAGCAGTTGCTGCGCCACACCCACGGACCCCGTGCCGGTCGCCACATGCGCGGCCGGGACCCCGAAGCGCGCCGCCAGCTCGGCGGTCAGCTCGGAGCAGGCCATGTCCGGATAACGATTGAAGGACGCCGCAGCCGCGGTGGCCGCCTCCAGGACACCCGGCAGTGGCGGGTACGGATTCTCGTTGGAGGACAGCTTGAAAGCGGGTGCGCCCTCCTCCGCGGCCGGCGGCCGTCCCGGCTTGTAGGTGGGAATACCGTCCAGTTCCACGCGCAGCTTGGGGGTCTCGGGGCTCATGGCCACACCCTACGAGGACCGCGCCGACCTGGGGAGTGCGGTGCGCCACAGCGGCCGGCGGCGCTTCCGGCGCGCGGGCGCAGACGGCTCCCGGCTGCTCCCCGCGGGGTGGCGCGAAACCGCCTCGCGGCCGCTCCGCGTCCTTGTGCCGAGGGCGGCGCCCCCACCATGCTCCGGTGGCGCGCCGGGTGGCGCGCATCCCTCGTAGGGGTGACTTGCCGCCACCGGTTCCATTGGGCCATTGGTCCACGGATCGCCGTGCTTGCGCCCGTATCTCCTTAACTCCCGCCCTGCCGTCTGCATATTCCACATTGCATAACGTTTTCGATCATGCAGAAACCTTCCTTCTCGGTGCCCAGCAGGGTGGCGGCCGAGCGGGCCAAGGCCGCCCTAATATCAGCACGCCATGACAGCAGCAGGGAATCACCAGGCGAGCCGGCCCGTCGGACGCCGGCTGGAGCGGGCGGGGATCAGGGATGTCGCCGCTGCCGCCGGCGTCTCGATCACGACTGTCTCCGACGCGCTCAACGGCAAGGGCCGACTGCCCGACGCCACCCGACGCCATGTCCGTGAGGTCGCCGACCGGTTGGGCTACCGCCCCTCCGCCGCCGCCCGCACGCTGCGCACCGGCAGGTCCGGACTCATCGGCCTGACGGTGACGACATACGGCGAAGAACCGTTCACCTTCACCGAATTCGCGTACTTCGCGGAGATGGCAAGGGCCGCCACCTCCGCCGCGCTTGCCCGCGGCTACGCCCTGGTCATCCTGCCCGCCTCCTCACGGCACGACGTGTGGGGCAATGTGGCGCTGGACGGCACGGTCGTCGTCGACCCCTCGGACCAGGACCCGGTCGTCACCGAACTCGTCCGGCAGGGCGTGCCGGTGGTCAGCGACGGCCGCCCGGCCGGCAGCCTGCCGGTGCACGCCTGG
This sequence comes from Streptomyces sp. IBSBF 2435, assembly GCF_036815005.1. Taxonomy (NCBI): domain Bacteria; kingdom Bacillati; phylum Actinomycetota; class Actinomycetes; order Kitasatosporales; family Streptomycetaceae; genus Streptomyces; species Streptomyces sp. IBSBF 2435. Next base: position 6,592 of record NZ_JAJSYW010000220.1, read on the forward strand.
GTGGACAACGACCACGAGGAGGCCGTACTCGGCATCCTCGACCACCTCGCGGCCGCCGGGGCGCGCCGGATCGGCCTGCTCACCGGCACCAGCACCGACACGTACACCCGGCTGTCGACCACCGCGTATCTGGAGTGGTGCGAACGCATCGGCCAGGAACCGGTCTACGAGGCCTACCCCGCGCACGATCCCTGTGCGGGCGCCGTCGCCGCGGACCGCTTACTCGCACGGCCCGACCGGCCCGACGCCGTCTACGGGCTCTTCGACCCCAACGGCACCGACCTGCTCGCCGCCGCCCGCCGCTACGGACTGCGGGTGCCCGACGACCTGCTGCTGGTGTGCTGCAGCGAGAGCACCGGCTATGCCGCCACCGAGCCGCCGATCACCACGTTGTCGCTCAAACCGCGCCGGATCGGCACCGCGGTCGTGCAGTTGCTCATCGACGCCATCGAGGGGGTCGGCCCGGCCCAGCCGGTGCAGCAGGTGATGCCGACCGAGCTGATCATCCGCACCTCCTCGCAGCGCCGCGCGCACCGCACCACCGTCAGCCCGCCGCGCGGTCCGGCCCGTGGGGAGGGTTAAGGTCCGAGGACGGCGGTCCGGACCGGGCCGCACTGCGGCGACGCGCGGTACCGTCCATCGTCAGGCCTTCGTAGTGCCATGGTGGCTACGGGGTGTTTTGTCTTTACCGTGCGAAAACCAGCTGCCCGGGTATGTCACAACGCGACAGCGTCATTCCTATGATGGGCGGATGGCGGCGCGATCGTGGAGGGGTCGATGACTCAGGGGGCAGGTCAGGGGGCCGAGCCCGGGACCGCGGACAGCTGGCGTCCCGAGGCGGCTTTTGAACGCGCGGCAGGTTACGAGCACGCGTTGGGCATCCCGCCCGCGCCCGCGTTCGAGCAGGCCGCGGGCACGGCGGACGCCGCACGGTACGAAGCAGCCGCCGCGTACGGGCACGAGCCGGCGGGCGCCGGCTACGAGCACGCGCGTGAGCCGGCCGGCGGTTACGGCCATGAGCACCAGCCTGCCGCGGGCTACGGGCAGCAGAACGCGATCGGCGGCTACCCGGCGCCGGCTCCCGTCCCGGCCTTCGACAGCGCGCCGCCCGCGCCCGTGCACGCCCCGACGGTGCCCGCCCCGCCCCGGCCGTACGAACCGACCGAGCCCGACACGCAGCTGGTCCCCACCGACTACACCCCCACAGAACGCGACCTGCCGGTGATCGCCGCCCCGTCGCAGACGGCGGCGGAGCGGGCGGAGCGCCCCGGTCCGCTGTACGTCGTCGGCGATGTGCACGGCTATCTCGACGAGTTGCTGGCGGCGCTCGGCGAGCGCGGCCTGGTGGACGGCGAGGGCCACTGGTCGGCGGGCAGCGCGCGGCTGTGGTTCCTCGGCGACTTCACCGACCGCGGCCCGGACGGCATCGGCGTGATCGAACTGGTCATGCAGCTGTCCGCGGAGGCCGCAGCGGCCGGCGGATACTGCCGCGCCCTGATGGGCAATCACGAACTGCTGCTGCTCGGCGCCCACCGCTTCGGCGACACGCCCGTCAATTCCGTGGGCGGCACCGCCTCCTTCCTCGCCGCCTGGCGCCTCAACGGCGGCCAGCCCTCCGACATGGAGCGCCTCGAAGACCGGCATCTGACCTGGATCTCCCGGCTGGACGCCGCCCACCTCACCGACGACCATCTGCTGGTGCACTCCGACACCACCGCGTATCTGGACTACGGCAGCAGCATCGAGGAGATGAACGACGCGATCACCGGCGTGCTCCAGCGCAATGACGCCGATGAATGCTGGGACCTCTTCCGCAAGCTCACCAAGCGCTTCGCCTTCCGCGGGGACGACGGCCCGCAGGCCGCCCGCGAAATCCTCGGCACCTACGGCGGCCGGCGGGTGGTCCACGGGCACAGCCCGATCCCCTACCTGCTGGGCGAGGCCGGCGAGGCGCCGCAGGACGGCGAGGAGCGCGGCCACACCGTGAGCGGTCCAATGGTCTACGCGGACAGTCTCGCCGTGGCAATGGACGGCGGCGTCACCATGGAAGGCCGCCTACTGGTTGCCCAACTCCCGCTGATTGGCTAACCTCCACATTTCCTGGTTGCACCCTGTCTCGGTCTGACCTCCCCGCTCTACCATCGCTTTATCCGTAGGCACACCGCTCTCCGCGCATCCGGCCGGTCGAGCCCGTTCCCGTGACGGAACACCGGCCTCGCTCGGGGAGTCGGAGCATCGGGGGATGCACATGACCACCGCTCCACACCTGCTCAACGAAGACCGCCCTGATTTCGAGCACGTTCTGGACGAGGCCCTGCGTATCGTCCTGGACGAGGAGGAAGCCCGGGGTCCCGGACGGCCGGACGGCGCCATAGGCGACGGCCTGCCGCTGAACGCCGAGCAGTTGCGCACCCTTGCGCTGGCCGCAGCCGAGCCGATCAGCGGGCGGGCCGCCGCCGAGTACGACGCTTACCGCACGCTCCGCGCGCAGACGCGGGAAGCGGTGCGCGAGGCGGCGCGGTCCCGCGACAGCAGGGCGTTCGGCTATGCCGCCATGGGCGTCGCTGACGGTGCGGGCTCCGGCGCGGGGCTGGCCGCCGTCATCGCCGTCCTGACACCGCTGCTCGCCGGAGCCGCGGCGCTGATCTTCCTGGTGATCGGCTACTCGATGGACGCGGTGGACCCGCAGCCCGCCATCGCCTCACCGCTGCGCACGGCGGGCTGGTTCTTCGCCGCGGTCGCCGCCGCGTCGATCCTGCTCGGCGCGATCGGGCTGCTGCTGACCGCGCTGCGGGACGGCTCCAGCGCCATCCACGACTCGCCCGACGGGATGCCCCCTGAGGTGCTGCAGGCCCGCGAGACGTGGCATCAGGCGCTGCTCGACCGCGGGCTGCTGCCCTTCCTCGACGCCGCGCTGAACGACACCTCGATCCCTGCCGCGCCGTCCGTCGCGCCCTCCGTGCCGCGGATTCCGCGCCTGGGCTATTCGAGCCCCGACTACTCCTCGCCGCAGGACACGGAGCCGCGGACGTCCGCGCCGCGTTTCAGCAGTCCGGATTTCAGCAGCCCCGACTTCGGCAGTCCGGATTTCGGCGGGCCCGGCCGCGCGCCGGAATGACCTCACCCTGGTGACGCCGTTCCGGCCCGCCGCAATGTGCGGCGGTCTGCGCGGCGACGTCTGCACCACCTTCTGGGGCGACGTCCGGGGCCGCGTCCGCCGGAGTGAGGCCGAGCCCCCCCGGTTGGCCGACCCCGGTCGCGCCCGGCGTGTGACGTTGTTTGACTCATCCCGTACCTGGTCAGACGGGAGAAGCCCATGCGCGTCCGCCGTACGCTCGCCGCCCTGTGCTCGATCGTCCCGCTGGTGTGGGCGGCCACGGGCTGCTCGGACACCTCGGGCGGCCGGATCACCGCCACCCGCGGCGCGGACTTCAGCCAGAGCATCGTCAATCCGGTGCAGGGGAAATGCCAGGAACTGGCGCCGCTCGGGGTGGACGAGGTCATGAACGGCACCGGCATCGACATCGTCCTGCACAAGGGCCCGCACTGCACCGACCCGGCCGGCCGCCCCAGCTCCTACCTGGCGTCGACCTTCTCCGCCAACGCCGTCGTGGCCCTCGGCCTGTGGCGCAGCTTCTCCACGGTCGGCTGGCCACCGCCCGTCCCACCCACCTG